>NZ_JAPVLS010000034.1:0-91131 GCF_027158125.1 Streptomyces sp. H39-C1 | reverse complement strand
CCGGAGGTCCCGTCCGCTGCCAGGGTCTCCCGCACCGGCGGGTGGACGGGCGACTCGGCCGCTGCCCGGGTCTTCGGACCCTGCGGGAGGACGGTGGTCTCCGCGTCCGGAGCCTTGGGCGCCGGCTTCGGGGTCTCCACGGTCTGCGTGGTGTGGCTGGCGGCTGCCGCCGCTGCCGCCGCGGCCGCGGCTGCTGCCGCGCGGGCCTCTTCGGCGCGGCGCAGGGCGTCCTCGGCCTTGCGCTGCTTCTCCAGGCGGCGGGCCTCGGCCTCGGCGCGGAGCCGGGACTCCTCCTCGGCCTGGCGGCGCAGCCGGTCCTGTTCTGCGGCACGGGCGGCCGCCTCGGCGGCGAGCCGGAGCCGTTCCTCCTCGGCGAGGCGGGCGGCCTCCTCGGCGCGCAGGCGGGCCGCTTCGGCCTCCTGCTCAGCGGCTTCGCGGCGGGCGGCCTCCTCGGCCTCCCGCTGGCGCTCGGCCTCCTCTTCGCGGAGCCGGGCGAGCTGGGCCTGGCGTTCGGCTTCGAGGCGGGCTTCCTCGGCGAGCCGGGCCGCCTCTTCCTCGGCGCGGATGCGGGCGGCTTCCTCGGCCTGGCGGCGGGCTTCCTCGCGGGCGTCGATCTCCTGCTGCGAGAGCGGCAGTGCCTGGTCGAGGCGGTGCCGCACGACGGTGGTGACCGCTTCGGGCTCCTGGCCGGCGTCGATGACGAGGTAGCGGGAGGGGTCGGCGGCGGCGAGGGTCAGGAAGCCGGCGCGGACCCGCTGGTGGAACTCGGCGGGCTCGGACTCGAGTCGGTCCGGGGCCTCGGTGAAGCGCTCGCGGGCCGCTTCGGGCGAGACGTCGAGGAGGACCGTCAGGTTGGGGACCAGTCCGTCGGTGGCCCAGCGGGAGATGCGGGCGATCTCCGTCGGGGCCAGGTCGCGGCCGGCGCCCTGGTAGGCGACGGAGGAGTCGATGTAGCGGTCGGAGATCACGACGGCGCCGCGTTCCAGGGCGGGACGGACGACGGAGTCGACGTGTTCCGCGCGGTCGGCGGCGTACAGCAGCGCCTCGGCGCGGTGTGACAGACCGGCGGACGAGACGTCCAGCAGGATCGAGCGCAGCCGCTTGCCGACGGCGGTAGCGCCCGGTTCGCGGGTGACGACGACCTCGTGGCCCTTGGCGCGGATCCATTCGGAGAGCGCCTCGACCTGGGTGGACTTCCCGGCGCCGTCGCCGCCCTCTATGGCGATGAAGAAGCCGGTGGCGGAGGGCGCCGCGGCGGGCTCGCCGCCGCGCAGGGCCTCGCGCAGGTCGCGGCGGAGCGGTACGCCCTGGCGGTCGTCGGTCTTGCCGAGGACGAGGGCGGCGACCGGCAGCAGGAGCGCGCCGATCAGCATGAGCGTGAAGGCGGCGCCGCCGTGCTGGAAGGTGAAGTGGCCGTTGGCGAGGCGGTGCGGGCCGATGAGTCCGGCGAGCACCGGGGCACCGATGGCGGCCACGGCGACCGCGACGCGGACGACGGCGTGCAGGTGGTCGGTGGTGCGCGCGCGGCGCTGCTCCTCGGCCTCCTGCTCGATGAGGAGGTGGCCGGTGTTGGCGGTGACGCCGGCGGCCGTGCCGGCGAGAGCCGCCAGCAGCAGGACGGTGGTCTGGTCGGGGACCAGTCCGGTGAGCAGCAGCGCGAGGCCGGTGACGGCGATGGCGATGGCCAGCAGGCGGCGGCGCGAGAGGGTCGGCAGGGTGCGCGGTCCGACCCGGATGCCCGTGACGGTGCCCGCGGTCAGTGCCAGGACGAGGAGTCCGAAGCCGACCGGGCCGAAGCCGAGGTCGAGTGCGTGCAACACCGACAGGGCGACGGCGGCGGCGATCGAGCCGGCCACGCCCGCGGTGGCCAGGACGAGGAGCGGGAGGGCGCCCGTGCGGCCGCGCTCGGAGCCGTCGGGTCCCTTGGGGAGCCGGAGGCCTTCGAGCGGGGAGTGCGGGCGGACCGTCGTGGTGTCGGGCAGTTCGAGGAAGTACAGCACCGCGATGGACGCGGAGAACAGCCCGGCGGCGACGTAGGAGGAGAGCGCGACCTGGTGGAGGTCGAACCAGTTCACGCCGAGCGCGAGCAGGCTGTTCAGCAGGGTCACGACGACGAGCGCGGCCGCGGCGAGCGGCAGGGCGACGAACCCGGTGCGCAGGTCGAGGCGGTGGAGCGTCGCGAGGTGGTCGGGGGCGGGGCGTACGGCCGTGTCGCCGGGGGTCGGGACCGGGAGCAGCCCGGGGGCCGCGCCGTCCTTGGCGACCGTCCACAGGCGTTCGGCGATACCGGCCACGAAGGCGGTGACGAGCAGCCAGGTGACGGCGGAGGACGGCACCCAGGTGATCCACAGCGGGGCGACGATGAACAGCGCCAGCCGTGCGCCGTCCGCGCCGATCATGGTCCAGCGGCGGTCCAGGGCGCCGGCGGTCGCGGTGAGCGCCGACAGCGGGCCGAGCAGGACGGCGCCGAAGAGCAGGGTGGACACCAGCCGGACGCCGAGCACCGCGGCGACGGCGAAGGCCGCGCCCCGGTAGCCGCCGCCGAAGGACCCGGCGAGGACGGCTGCCTGCACGGTCAGCCAGATCAGCACCAGCATGCCGAGCCGGTCGGCGATGCCTCCGGTGAGCTGGGCGCTCCACAGCTTCCGCAGCGGCGGGATCTTCAGCAGGGCACCTACCGCCCGCCCGCGCGAGTCCGCCGCGAGGTCGCCGGCGAAAGCGTCGGTCACGTCCCTTGGCCGCTCGATTCGCGTCATTCGGACAGCCTATCCGGAGCACGGAAATCCATGACCCCCCGCCCGAACAAACGGGCGGGGGGTCATGGACGAGCCGGTGTTTCGGCGGGTTATTCGGTGGTCTGCGCCGCCGTGGTCTTCTTCGCGGTGGTCTTCTTGGCCGTCGACTTCTTCGCCACGGTCTTCTTGGCGGCCGTGGTGGTCTTCTTCGCCGCCGCCTTCTTGGCGGGCGCCTTCGTCGCCGTGGCCTTCTTCTTCGCCGGACCCTTGGCACGCTTCTCGGCGAGCAGCTCGTAGCCGCGCTCCGGCGTGATGGTCTCGACGTCGTCGTCGGTCCGCAGCGTCGCGTTCGTCTCGCCGTCGGTGACGTACGGGCCGAAGCGGCCGTCCTTGACGACGACCGGGCGCTCGCTGACCGGGTCGGTGCCCAGGTCCTTGAGCGGCGGCTTGGCGGCGGCGCGGCCGCGCTGCTTGGGCTGCGCGTAGATCGCCAGTGCCTCGTCGAGGGTGATGTCGAAGAGCTGGTCCTCGGTCTCCAGGGAGCGCGAGTCGGTGCCCTTCTTCAGATACGGCCCGTAGCGGCCGTTCTGCGCGGTGATCTCGACGCCTTCGGCGTCCGTACCGACGACGCGCGGGAGCGACATCAGCTTGAGGGCGTCGGCGAGCGTCACCGTGTCGAGCTGCATGGACTTGAAGAGCGACGCGGTACGCGGCTTGATCGCGTTCTTGCCGGTCTTCGGGGTGTCCTCGGGCAGGACCTCGGTGACGTACGGGCCGTAGCGGCCGTCGCGGGCGATGATCGGGCGGCCGGTCGCGGGGTCGGTGCCCAGCTCGAAGTCGCCGCTCGGCTTGGCGAACAGCTCCTCGGCGTACGCGACGGACAGCTCGTCCGGCGGCAGCTCCTCGTGGACGTCGGCGCGCTGGTGGTTCTCCTCGCCCTTCTCGCCCCGCTCGATGTACGGGCCGTAGCGGCCGACCCGCAGCACGATGCCCTCACCGATGGGGAAGGACGAGATCTCACGGGCGTCGATGGCGCCGAGGTCCTCGACGAGCTCCTTGAGGCCGCCGAGGTGGTCGCCGTCACCGTTGCCGGCGTCGGCGGCCGAGGCCTTGGCCGCGGTGTCGTCGCCGCCGAAGTAGAAGTGCCGCAGCCACGGCACGGCCTGGGCCTCACCGCGGGCGATGCGGTCGAGGTCCTCCTCCATGGAGGCGGTGAAGTCGTAGTCGACGAGCCGGCCGAAGTGCTTCTCCAGCAGGTTGACCACGGCGAAGGAGAGGAAGGACGGCACGAGGGCCGTGCCCTTCTTGAAGACGTAGCCGCGGTCCAGGATCGTGCCGATGATCGACGCGTACGTCGACGGGCGGCCGATCTCGCGCTCTTCGAGCTCCTTGATCAGCGAGGCTTCGGTGTAGCGGGCCGGCGGCTTGGTGGCGTGGCCGTCGACGGTGAGCTCTTCCGCGGTGAGCCCGTCGCCCTCGCTGACCTGCGGCAGCCGCCGCTCACGGTCGTCGAGCTCGGCGTTCGGGTCGTCCGCGCCCTCGACGTAGGCCTTCATGAAGCCGTGGAACGTGATGATCTTGCCGGAGGCGGAGAACTCCGCCGCGCGGCCGTCGCTCGACGTGCCACCGATCTTCACGGTGACGGAGTTGCCGACCGCGTCCTTCATCTGGGACGCGACAGTACGCATCCAGATCAGCTCGTAGAGCCGGAACTGGTCGCCGGTCAGACCGGTCTCCGCGGGGGTGCGGAAGCGGTCGCCGGAGGGGCGGATCGCCTCGTGCGCCTCCTGCGCGTTCTTCACCTTGCCGGTGTAGACGCGCGGCTTCTCCGGGAGGTACTCGGCTCCGTAGAGCTGGGTGACCTGCGCGCGGGCGGCCTTGATCGCGGTCTCCGACAGCGTCGTGGAGTCCGTACGCATATAGGTAATGAAGCCGTTCTCGTACAGCTTCTGCGCTACCTGCATCGTCGCCTTGGCGCCGAAGCCCAGCTTGCGCGAGGACTCCTGCTGCAGCGTCGTCGTGCGGAAGGGGGCGTACGGCGAACGGCGGTACGGCTTGGACTCGACGCTGCGGACGGCGAAGGCGCTGTCCGCGAGCGAGGCGGCGAGCGCGCGGGCGTTCGCCTCGTCCAGGTGGAGGACGGTCGCGTTGTCCTTGAGTCGCCCGGTCGACGCGTCGAAGTCGCGGCCCTGGGCGATACGGCGGCCGTCGACGCTGGTCAGACGGGCCGAGACGGTCGACGGGTCGGAGGCGTCACCCGTGCGGCCGGTGGCGAAGGTACCGCTCAGGTCCCAGTACTCGGCGGTGCGGAACGCGATGCGCTCACGTTCCCGCTCGACGACGAGTCGGGTGGCGACGGACTGGACACGGCCGGCCGACAGGCGCGGCATGACCTTCTTCCACAGGACCGGCGAGACCTCGTAGCCGTAGAGGCGGTCGAGGATCCGGCGGGTCTCCTGGGCGTCGACGAGCGGCTGGTTCAGCTCGCGCGGGTTCGCGACCGCGGCCTGGATCGCTTCCTTGGTGATCTCGTGGAAGACCATCCGGCGGACCGGGACCTTGGGCTTGAGGACTTCCTGCAGGTGCCAGGCGATGGCCTCGCCCTCGCGGTCCTCATCGGTGGCGAGGAAGAGTTCGTCGGAGTCCTTGAGCAGGTCCTTGAGCTTCTTGACCTGCGCCTTCTTGTCGGCGTTGACGACGTAGATCGGCTCGAAGTCACTGTCTACGTTGACGCCGAGGCGAGCCCACGGCTGGCCCTTGAACTCCGCCGGCACTTCGGCGGCCCCGTTGGGGAGGTCGCGGATGTGCCCGACGCTGGCCTCGACCACGTAGCCCGGGCCGAGGTAGCTCTTGATCGTCTTCGCCTTGGCAGGCGACTCGACGATGACGAGTCGGCGGCCGCTCTTTGCGGTCTCGCGGGTCGGGGACAACTTCGCTCTTCTCTCCGGGTCGAAGGGGTTCGCTGCGGAGTGTGACCGTACATCCCGGTCCCATGTCAAACGCGAAAAGTCCGCAACGCCACTCGAACGGTAACCCGACAACCGTCATTCCTGCCGCACGGCCCGACGGCCCGGTCCGTTTCCAGGCAGCGTGACGTGCGCTTATACCTGTGCGAGACACCAGACGCCGGCGACCAGCGACGCCGCTCCGAAAAGAATGGTCAGGGCCGCCCCCACCGGGCCGCCGCCCTGGGTCACCGGTGCTCGACCCGCTGTGCGCGCCCCCGCCCAGACCAGAAGCGCCGCTCCGAAAAGCGCGAAGACCGTTCCGGCGAACAGTGCGGGTGTGCTCTCCATGCCCGTCCCCCTTCTTCCTGCGTCTTCGCGGCTTTTTTGCGGCTCGCGCCGGAGACTCGCACCTCCGTACGGCGTCCGGGCGAACCCCGGGTGAATGGCGGCCGACAACCGAGCGCTACATCACATCCAGCGTGGCTCGCTTCCGACTGCCGCGCTCGAAGATCCGCAGCAGGACGACGGCCAGCACGGTGTACCCGGCGGCCACCGCCAGCTCGGCCCCGATCCCGGGCAGCGCGGCCCGCCAGGTGCCCCCGGCGGCGAGCGCCCGGGCGGCCCCGGTCGCGTGGGTCAGCGGCAGCAGGTCGCCGGCCGTCCGCATCCAGCCGGGCAGCGTCCCGCGCGGCACGTTCGCGCCGGTGAGCAGGAGCAGGACGGCGCTCGCGACGTTCGACACGAGGAAGACGTCCCGGAACCGCAGCCCGAGCGCCCCCAGGGTGATCCCGAAGACCGAGCACGACAGGGCGGCCGCGCCGATCGCGGCAGCCAGCCCCGGCAGGGCGGCGGCCGGGATCCGCAGCCCGAGCAGCAGGGCGCCCGCCGCGAGGGTGAAGACGGTGACGAAGAGACCGTTGACGACGTAGGGCAGCGCGCGGCCGGTCCACAGGGCGGTCCTGCTGCGCGGCCTCGGTCTCGGTGGTGCGCGGGCGCAGCCATCCGGTGCGGGAACGGTAGGTGCGCCGCAGTTGGTGCGCGTCGATTGCCAGCATGCGGGCGACGCTACGAAGCGGGGGCGGGCGCCGGCGACTGATTCGGTGACCCCCGAATCGTCACCCCGGCCGACCCGGCGGGCCGGAGCCCGGCCGTCAGGAGACGGCTTTGAGCACGTTCTCCCCGCTGAGCAGTGCGAGCAGCGCCCGGCCGGTGTCCGTGAGCTGGTAGTAGACGCTGCGGCCGACCCGGTGGCGGCTGACGACGTCGGCCTCGGCGAGCACGGACAGGTGCTCCGAGACCGTCGAGGGCGCCAGCCCCAGCCGGTCGGCGAGGCCGGCCGTGGTGAGCGGCGCGGCCAGCTCCCGCAGCACGGTGGCCCGCCCGCGGCCGAGCAGCGCGCCGAGCCGGTCGTCGGTGCGCTCCTCGGGCTCGTCGCGCAGCGCGCCCGCGCCGCGGGCCTGGAACGAGACGGCCATGACGCCCGGGTCGTCGGTGGAGTACAGCCGGCAGCCCTCGGCGAAGACCAGCGGCACCAGCAGCAGACTGCGCTCCCCCGCCCGGTAGTCGGCCTCGATGTGCTTGGTCAGTTCCAGGACGGGCGGGTTCCAGCGGGCACGGGCCTCCAGGCCGGCGAAGAGCGCGTCGACGCCTTCGGTGGCGAACGTCCGGGCCCGGATGAGGACCTCGTCCTCGACCAGCCGGCGCATGACCGGCCAGTGCGGTTCGAGGACGGCGTACCAGTAGGCGGAGTAGGCGTCGGCGAGCTCGCCGCAGGCGCGCCGCGGATCGTCGAGGTACGGGCGGTACAGCTCGGGCAGCCCGTCGGGGAAGTGCTCGGCGATCTGCAGCTGCACCGTTTCACGCGTGGTGGCGCGCAGCACGTCCAGTTCCGCCTCGACCGAGCCGGTGCCGAGCGGCCGCGGCAGCATGAAGTCGGGGAAGCCGAGCGGGCCGTTCAACAGGGCGCGCAGCGGTCCCGTCCGGTCGTCGGACGCCAGGACGTGCCGGGCCCGGCCGACCCATTTGCGGTACGGCCAGGACGGTTCCCGGCCCGGCTTCGTCAGGTGCAGGCTGCAGAACGCGTCCCACAGCGGACTCATGGCGATGCGTGTGCGGCCGAGCGACGCCTCGTCGAGTTCTATGCGGATCACCCTCGCATTCTGCCCCGGGCGGGACGTGCACTCGGGCGAGCTGGAAAGATGTGCGGCGTCGACCGAAAACCGATGTGTCCGACGCCCGACGTTTCTCAGCAGGGGGAGCCACCCGCCATGTCCGACCAGAACCCGTACGGCCAGCCGCAGGACCCGCAGCAGCAGCCGGGCGCGGCATACGGCTACCCGCAGTACGGCCAGCCGCAGCAGCCCCCGCAGAACCCGTACGGCCAGCCGGCCGGCGGCCAGCCCGGCTACGGCTACCCGCAGCAGCCGGGCATGCAGCCCGGCTACGCGCAGCCCGGCGCGTACACCGGCGACCCGGCCGCCCCGTACGGCTACGACCCCTACGGCCGCCCGTACTCCGACAAGTCGAAGGTGACGGCGGGGCTGCTCTCGCTGTTCCTGGGCGGCTTCGGCGTGGGCCGGTTCTACACCGGTCACATCGGCATGGCGCTCGGCCAGCTCTTCACGCTCGGCGGCTGCGGCATCTGGTCGCTGATCGACGGCATCATCCTGCTGACGGGCAACAACAACACCGACTCGCAGGGTCGCGTCCTGCGTGGCTGAAACCCGACTGCGGCCGACCGCCGGCCGGGTGCGACGTCTCGTCTCGCACCCGGCCTCGGTCCCGCTCGCGCTCCTCGCGGGCGCCGGGTACCTCTGGACGACCAACCCGCACGAGCCGGGGCACCTGTTGCCGCGCTGCCCGTTCAACTGGGCGACCGGGCTGCTCTGTCCCGCGTGCGGTGCGACGCGCATGGTCTATGACCTGATGCACGGCGATTTGCCCGGCGCATTCCATGACAACGCGGCCCTGTTCGTGCTCGCGCCGGTGGGCCTGTTCCTCTACGGCCGGTGGCTGGCGGAGGGGCTGCGCGGCCGGACGTACCGGCCGGTGATCCCGGGCCGGTACCAGGCGGTCCTCATCGCCGGGGCGCTGGTCTGGGGTGTACTGCGCAACATCAACTAGCACATCTCTGATCACGTTTTCATGAAGTCCGGTCAAATGATGTGACTACCGACAGGCGTTGCTGCCAGGATCAGGCCACGCATCGGGGGGCGGGGCACCTACGCACGTCCCTTTGGTGTTTCGTCCCCAACGCAAGGAGCCATCCATGGCCACGCCCACGCCCGACGCCCCGTTCGGTTACGACCCGCAGGGTCGTCCGCTGTCGGACAAGTCCAAGATCACCGCGGGCCTGCTGCAGCTCTTCCTCGGCACCCTCGGCATCGGGCGCTTCTACACCGGCCACACGGGCATGGCCCTCGGCCAGCTGTTCACCCTCGGCGGCTGCGGCATCTGGTCGTTCATCGACGCCATCATCTTCTTCACCAGCAAGGACCGCACCGACTCCAACGGTCGTGTGCTGCAGGGCTAGTCCCTGGTCCCGCTGATCGCTCCGCCTCGGCCCGCTCCCCTTACTCCGCTCGGGAGCGGGCCGAGGTGTGTCCGGCGCGCATCAGTGCCCACCGGGGTCCGGTCAGTTCTCCACCGGGTCCAGGAACGCCTGCTCGACGAGGAGCCGGATCGAGTCCGGCGTACGGTCGCGCAGTATCACCGGGTCCTCCCCCAGCAGCTGCGCGATGGCGTCGAGGATCCGGCCCGCCGGCAACGTCCCGTCGCACACGCCCGCGAAGCCCGCGCCGACCGTGTCGACCTTGGTGGCGCGCCGCATCCCGCGGTTGGCACGCAGCACCACGTGCTCGGGGTCCTCGGCGCCCGGCAGCCCCACCTGCTCCTGCACCACCTCGTCGGCGAGCCGGAAGCGCGCCTCCAGCAGCGCCGCGTCGTCGTGCGTGCGGAGGAAGTCCTGGCGGACGAACCAGTCCTTGATGTGCGCGCCCAGCGGCTGCTCCACCGGGTGCGGCCATTCCTCGGCGGTGATCGCCGGCCGGTCGGAGCCGGACTTGCGGAGGGTGATCCAGCCGAAGCCGATGCCCTTGACCTTGCGCTGCTCGAACTCGTCCAGCCAGGCGTCGTACCGGGCCGCGTACCGCTCGGGGTCGTCGCGGTGGTCGCCGCCGTCGCGCAGCCACAGCTCGGCGTACTGGGTGATGTCCTGGACCTCGCGCTGCACGATCCAGGCGTCGCAGCCGCGCGGCACCCAGCCGGCCAACCGCTCCCGCCAGTCCTCGCCCTCGGTGTGCTGCCAGTTGGCGAGGAGCTGGCAGTAGCCGCCGTCGTTGAGGTGCGCGGCGGACTGCTGGACGAGGGTGCGGCACAGGTCGTCGCCCCGCATCCCGCCGTCGCGGTACGTGAAGCGGCCCGCCGGGGAGATGACGAACGGCGGGTTGGACACGATCAGGTCGTAGCGGTCCTCACCGACCGGCTCGAAGAGGCTGCCCTGCCGCAGATCGGCCTCCGGCGCGCCGGAGAGCGCGAGGGTGAGGCGGGCGAAGTGCAGGGCGCGCGCGTTCACATCGGTCGCGGTGACGCGGGTGGCGTGCCGGGAGGCGTGCAGCGCCTGGACGCCGGAGCCGGTGCCGAGGTCGAGCGCGGAGCCCACCGCGTCGCGGACGGTGAGGCCCGCCAGCGTCGTGGAGGCCCCTCCGACGCCCAGCACCAGATCGGCCCGGTCGACGCCGGGCGCCGTACCGATGCCGCCGGCCCCACCGACGGCGCAGCCGAGGTCGGAGACGATCCACCAGTCCTCGCCGCCGTCCCCCGCGTACGGGCGGACGTCCACGGTGGCGCGCAGTTCGTCGCCGTCCCTGACCAGCCAGCCGTCGGCGAGGCACACGTCGACGGGCAGGGCGGCGCGCAGCCGCTCATGGGTCACCGGCCGCTGCAGCAGGAAGAGCCGCACCAGCGACTCCAGCGGGCTGCCGCCGCGCGTGGCGCGCAGCGCGGGCACGGTCTCGGCCCGGGACAGGGCCGCGTAGGCGGTGGCGCCGAGCAGATCGAGGCAGCCGTCGGCGGTGAAGGCGGCGGCCCGCAGGGCGTCACGCAGCTGTTCCGCGTGGTCGGGGGCGGGGTGGGGCGGGGCTTTGGAGAGGGGCGGGGTACTCACGCCCCCATTGTCGCGGAACGAGCGCGGCCCGGCGCCCCTCGGAGGGATGCCGGGCCGTGTCGGGTCCTCGGATCGGGCCCTCGGATCGGGCCCTCGGATCGGGTCAGGGACCCGCCGGGCGTGTCATGTCGACGGTCCGGTCATGCGGCCGGCCCTGTCTCATGCGGCCGGCCCCGTCATGCCGCCGGACCTGTCGTGCGGCCGGACCTGTCATGTCGCCGGACCTGTCATGTCGCCGACGGTGAGGCTCCGGTCTTGCAGCCGGGCTGGTCGGCCATCGCCTTGCCGACCTCACCCTTGCGCAGGGTGTTGAGAGCCGTCTCCGCGGTCTTGTTGGCGGTGTCCGCCTCCGCCGAGGCGGCGGTGAGGCCGTCGGCGAACTTCCCCTGGTCTGACGTGTCGAGCCCGTCGACCTTGGTCTTCACGGACGCGTAGGCGGCCGACGCCTTGTTGAGGTCGGCGACCGTGTCCTTGTGCTGGACCTCGCCGTTGTCGGTGGGCGGCGGTCCGGCCTTGCTCACGATGTCCGCGAGGGACTTGTACGCCTCGGAGATCTGCTGGAAGGCCGCGGAGTCCGCCGCCTTCACATCCGCCGGCTTGCCGTTCTTGTCGACCTTCGTGATGGCCGTGTTCGCGTCGTTGATCTTCTTGGTCTGTGCCGAGGCCTGGTCGCAGACGGTCTTCGCCCAGGCGTCCAGCTTGTCGTTCGAGTCGTCGCTGCTGCATCCCGTCAATGCCAGGAGCAGAGCGGCACCGGACAGCGCGCCCACGAGCTTCTTCTTCACCGGTTGTGTCCCTTCCATGGCTCTACGGCCCCGGAACTTACACGCCAAATGGGTGTCGACCACGAGTCCGAAGGAAGATTCATCCCCTATTGAAGCCATTTGCACCAAGGATCGTCCGGTGTCGGTACACTCGCGCACGGCGGCGGGCGGCACTCAAAAAGTGCCGCCCGCCGCCGTTCTGACGTGCCGTCGGTCCGGATCCGGGTCAGTGCGTCCCGGTCAGGAGCCGGTCAGGAGACCGACGCCGGATCGGCCGAACGTTCCGGCGTCGGCGCGTTGTTGTCGTCCCCCATCGCGATGCCACGCCGCTTGGAGTTGTAGACCGCGCCGACGATGATGGCGATCGAGACCACCGCCACCGTGATGCGGACCCCGAGGTTCGCGTCGTCGCCGTACGAGAACTTCACCACCGCCGGGGCGATCAGCAGCGCCACCAGGTTCATGACCTTGAGCAGCGGGTTGATCGCCGGTCCCGCGGTGTCCTTGAACGGGTCGCCGACCGTGTCACCGATGACGGTCGCGGCATGGGCCTCACTGCCCTTGCCGCCGTAATTCCCGTCCTCGACCAGCTTCTTGGCGTTGTCCCAGGCGCCACCGGAGTTGGCGAGGAACACCGCCATCAGGGTGCCGGTGCCGATCGCGCCCGCCAGATACGAGGCGAGCGAGCCGACGCCGAGGGAGAAGCCGACCGCGATGGGCGCGAGGACGGCGAGCAGACCGGGGGTGGTCAGCTCGCGCAGCGCGTCCTTGGTGCAGATGTCGACGACCTTGCCGTACTCCGGCAGCTCGGTGCCGTCCATGATCCCGGGGTGTTCGCGGAACTGCCGCCGCACCTCGTAGACCACCGAGCCCGCGGAGCGCGAGACGGCGTTGATGGCGAGGCCGGAGAACAGGAACACGACGGCCGCCCCGAGCAACAGCCCGAACAGGTTGTTCGGCTGCGAGATGTCGAGGCTGAGCCATCTCATGTCGGACACGGAGATGTGGGCGCCCGCGACCGCGGTGTCGATCGCCTCCTTGAACGCGCCGAAGAGCGCGGTCGCGGCGAGCACCGCCGTGGCGATGGCGATGCCCTTGGTGATCGCCTTGGTGGTGTTGCCGACCGCGTCCAGGTCGGTGAGCACCTGGGCGCCCTCGCCGTGCACGTCCCCGGACATCTCCGCGATGCCCTGGGCGTTGTCGGAGACCGGACCGAAGGTGTCCATGGCCACGATCACGCCGACGGTGGTGAGCAGGCCGGTGCCGGCCAGTGCGACGGCGAACAGCGCGAGCCACACGGAGGTGCCGCCGAGCAGGAACGCCCCGTAGACCGACAGCCCGATCAGCACCGCCGAGTAGACCGCCGACTCCAGGCCGATGGCGATGCCGGCGAGGACCACGGTGGCCGCGCCGGTCAGCGAGGACTTGCCGATGTCCTGGACGGGACGCCGGCTGGTCTCGGTGAAGTAGCCGGTGAGCTGCTGGATGAGCGCGGCGAGCACGATGCCGATGGCGACGGCGACGAGCGCGAGGACCCGCGGGTCGCCCGAGTGGCCGGCGATGTCGGCCGGGACGCCCTTCAGCTCCGCGTAGGTGGCCGGGAGGTAGAGGTAGACCGCCACCGCGACGAGCACCATCGAGATGACGGCGGAGATGAAGAAGCCGCGGTTGATGGCGGTCATCCCGCTGCGGTCGGAGCGGCGCGGCGCGACGGCGAAGATGCCGATCATCGCGGTGAGCACGCCGATCGCGGGGATGAGCAGCGGGAAGGCCAGCCCGGCGTCGCCGAACGTCACTTTGCCCAGGATGAGTGCGGCCACCAGGGTGACGGCGTAGGACTCGAAGAGGTCGGCTGCCATACCGGCGCAGTCACCGACGTTGTCGCCCACGTTGTCCGCGATGGTCGCGGCATTGCGCGGGTCGTCCTCGGGGATGCCCTTCTCGACCTTGCCGACCAGGTCGGCGCCCACGTCGGCGGCCTTGGTGAAGATGCCGCCGCCGACACGCATGAACATCGCGAGCAGGGCCGCGCCGAAGCCGAAGCCCTCCAGCACCTTGGGCGCGTCGGCCTTGTAAAGGAGCACGACGACCGAGGCGCCCAGCAGACCGAGGCCCACCGTGAACATGCCGACCACACCACCGGTGCGGAAAGCGATCTTCATCGCGCGGTGCGAGACATCGGTCAGATCCGCTTTCGGCTCGCCGGGCGCGGGCGTGGCCGCCCGTGCGGCGGCCGCCACGCGCACATTGGCGCGCACCGCCAGCCACATGCCGACATAGCCGGTGACCGCCGAGAACACGGCGCCCACGAGGAAGAACACCGAACGGCCGATTCGCTGCGAAGTGTTGTCCGAAGGCAACAGCATGAGCAGGAAGAACGCCACCACGGCGAAGATCCCCAGCGTACGGAACTGCCGTGCGAGGTAGGCGTTCGCGCCTTCCTGCACGGCAGCAGCGATGCGCTTCATGCTGTCGGTGCCCTCGTCCGCCGAGAGCACTTGACGTACCAGCACTCCGGCGAGCGCCAGTGCCGCCAGTGCGACGACCACGATGATCAGTACGAGATTCCGGTTGCCGTCGGTCAGTACCGGCCCGGCGGCCAGTGCCTGAGCGATGTCGTGCGTGTGAGGGGTAAGTGGCCCCGCCATTCGTCCTCCTTGACGTTTGGCGCATGGGCGCGCGGCTCCTGCGACTCCCACAGCCGCGACGCTCAGCGAGCTGAGCAAAGATGGACGGATTGTAGGGAGCGGGACTAGATCAAAACAGTGCGCGGGATCAGAATTCGCCTGTGTCGGGGAAGCCGGAATTCCCCTCGGGCGCGTAAACCACCGAATGCGGTGAAGAATCGGGCACGGGGGAAGGCGCGGGGAAGGCATGCGGAAGACGCCGCGAAGGCAGCACCAGGGCAGCGCGGAGGCAGGCGGGGCCGGCGCGCGGGCGGCGTCATGACGACGGCGCCGGGCAGCGCTAGGAGGGCCGCCGCGGGGGGCCGTTCCGCCCGTCGCGAATGAGCGATACGGGTGAGGCGTGTGCTGCCGGTGCTGCGGGTGAGTCGTCCGGTTCGGGAACGGCCGGAGCAGGTCCTAGGGGAGCACGACAGCGGACGCCGTCGGCCAGCTCATGCGGATGATTCCGCCGTGCTCGCCAACGGTGACCTCGACGTCGTCGACCAGACCGCTGATGACGGCCAGGCCCATCTCGCCCTCGTCGTCGGAGTCATCGGCGCCGGACGCGCGCGCCGACGGGACGGAGCCCGCCGGTGAACCCGGTGCCTCGTCGCCGACCTCGATGGAGAATTTCTTCTCCTCCTCGGTCAGCAACACCCGCACGGGCCGGTCCACGCCGTTGCTCAGGTGCAGGCCGACAGCTCGGCTGCACGCCTCGCCCACGGCAAGCCGCACCTCGTCAAGGACTGCCTCGTCCACCCCCGCCCGGCGCGCTACCGCAGCCGCTACGAGCCGTGCGGTGCGCACGTGCTCGGGCTGAGCGCTGAAGAGCAGTTCTACGGTGGGCATGGCCTCCCCCTCGCTCCTATGGGTGGGCATCACAGGGGTCCGGGCGACGAAACCGCCCGGTACCCCCGTCCTGCGACGATCGGGATGATCAGTCGTTCGCCGCGACAGCCTCGTCGACCGAGGTGTGGATCGGGAACACCTTGGTCAGGCCAGTAATCCGGAAAATCTTAAGAATGCGCTCCTGATTGCATACCAGGCGCAGCGAGCCTTCGTGAGCACGCACCCGCTTGAGACCGCCGACCAGTACACCCAGACCGGTGGAGTCGAGGAAATCGACTCCCTCCATGTCCACAACCAGGTGATAACTGCCGTCGTTCACCAGCTCTACCAGCTGCTCACGCAGCTTGGGCGCGGTGTACACATCAATCTCGCCGCCGACCTCGACGACCGTACGGTCGCCAACGGTTCGAGTCGACAGGGACAGGTCCACGGATCCTCCAGCACCTTGCATCGAGCGGCGTCGCCCCCGGGGACCTCCCCGCCGAAGGGGAGGGGACGGATCGGCAGCCGCGATGGCATTCAATCACTTCACAGCGGGCCAGCACGACGCCTTCCTGCGATTGTCCGTCACGCCGGTGACACACTGAGTGCCGATGGCTAAGGATCAACTTCCGCAGTCGGCGCACGGCCGGCCGTCCCCCCGCACCGTTCTCGAGCGGCTCGCCACGGGGGCAGGCCGAGCCGCACGCATCACCCATACGGAGCACTTGCCCCCGCGGGTCGGTCGCCATGCCGATTGGCCTGATCAGATCCGTCCGGAGGTGCTGGAGGCCATCCGGGCGGCCGGTATCGCCCGTCCCTGGGAGCACCAGGCGCTCACCGCAGGACACGCGATGCGCGGCCAGTCGGTGGTCGTCGCCACCGGAACCGCCTCCGGCAAGTCCCTCGCCTACCTCGCCCCGGTCCTCAGTGCCCTCCTGGACGGCTCCGAGGCTCCGAACGGCCGTGGGGCCACCGCGCTCTATCTGGCGCCCACCAAGGCCCTCGCAGCGGATCAGCGGCGGGCGGTCGCCGCGCTCGCAAAACCGCTCGGTTCGGCGATCCGTCCCGCGCTCTACGACGGCGATACTCCATTCGAGGAACGCGAGTGGGTCCGCCAGTACGCCACGTACGTCCTCACCAACCCCGACATGCTGCACCGCGGCATCCTTCCCGCCCACGCCCGCTGGGCCTCGTATCTGCGCCGGCTGCGGTACGTCGTCATCGACGAGTGCCACACCTACCGGGGTGTCTTCGGCTCCCACGTTGCCCAGGTGCTGCGGCGGCTGCGGCGGCTGTGCGCCCATTACGGCGCCGATCCGGTCTTCGTACTCGCCTCCGCCACCGCCGCCGATCCCGCGGCCGCTGCCGGCCGTCTCACCGGCGTCCAGGTCGTGGAGGTCACCGACGACGCCTCCCCCCGTGGCGAACTGGCCTTCGCCCTCTGGGAACCGCCGCTGACGGAGATGAGCGGCGAGCACGGCGCGCCCGTCCGCCGCACCGCCACCGCCGAGTGCGCCGACCTCCTCACCGACCTCGTCGTCCAGGGCACCCGCACCGTCGCCTTCGTCCGCTCCCGGCGGGCCGCCGAGCTGATCGCCCTGATCGCCCAGGAGAAACTGGCCGCCGTCGACGCCTCGCTGCCCTCCCGGGTCGCCGCCTACCGCGGCGGCTACCTCGCCGAGGAGCGCCGCGCCCTCGAACGCGATCTGCACTCGGGCCGGCTCCTCGGCCTGGCCTCCACCACCGCCCTGGAACTGGGCGTCGACGTCTCCGGGCTCGACGCCGTCCTGCTGGCCGGCTATCCCGGCACGCGTGCCTCGATGTGGCAGCAGGCGGGCCGCGCCGGGCGCGCCGGACAGGGCGCGCTCGCCATCCTCGTGGGCCGCGACGACCCGCTCGACACGTATCTCGTCCACCACCCCGAGGCGATCTTCCAACGCCCGGTGGAATCCACCGTCCTGGACCCCGACAACCCCTACGTCCTCGCCCCCCATCTGTGCGCCGCCGCGGCCGAGCTCCCGCTCACCGACGACGATCTGACGCTCTTCGGCCCCGAAACCGCGGCCCTGCTCCCCCAGCTGGAGCGCCGCGGTCTGCTGCGGCGCCGGGCCGGCGGCTACTTCTGGACCCGCCGGGAGCGCGCCGCCGACCTCACCGACATCCGGGGTGCCGGCGGAAAGGCCGTCCGAGTCGTCGAGTCCGCCACCGGACGGCTGCTCGGCACCGTCGACGACGCCTCCGCCCACACATCGGTCCACGACGGCGCGGTCCACCTCCACCAGGGCCGGACGTATCTGGTCGAGCACCTGGACCTCGAGGACGCCGTGGCCCTGGTCGGCGAGGCCGACCCCGACTACTCGACGATGGCCCGTGAGACCACCTCCGTCTCCGTTCTCTCCACCGACCTGGAGGAGTCCTGGGGCGCTGCCCGCGTCCACTTCGGATCGGTCGAGGTCACCCATCAGGTCGTCTCCTTCCTGCGCCGCCGGCTGATCACCGGTGAAGTGCTCGGCGAGACCAAACTCGACCTCCCGCCACGCTCATTGCGCACCCGCGCCGTGTGGTGGACCGTCACCGACGACCAGTTGGACGCCGCGCGGATCCACCCCGAGGAGCTCCCCGGCGCCCTGCACGCCGCCGAACACGCCTCCATCGGTCTCCTCCCGCTCTTCGCCACCTGCGACCGCTGGGACATCGGCGGCGTCTCGATCCCGCTGCACGCCGACACCGGCCTGCCCACCGTCTTCGTCTACGACGGCCACCCGGGCGGCGCGGGCTTCGCCGAGCGCGCCTTCCACACCGCCCGCGGCTGGCTCACCGCCACCCGGGAGGCCATCGCCTCCTGCGAGTGCGAGTTCGGCTGCCCCTCCTGCGTCCAGTCCCCCAAGTGCGGCAACGGCAACGAGCCCCTGGACAAACCGGCCGCCGTCCGCCTCCTGGACTGCCTGCTGGCCCGGGAGACGCTCCCGGAATCAGCTGCGGATCCAAAGGCCGATCCAGCTGTTGGCCCAGGTACGGATCCAGGTGCGGATCCAGGTGCGGATCCAGGCGGGGATCCAGGCGGGGATCCAGCAGCGGGCCCGGCTCCGGTCGGGGAGTGAGAGCCCGGGGAGGCGGGACCGGCACGGGAGCGGACCCGGGCCGGGCCGACGGCGGCGGTGACATCGGCGATCTCACCTGTCACCACACACCGCACGAGCCGGGCGCCCTGTGCCGCCGCCGTCCGCGCGGCCCGCGCGCAGGCGGCGACCGGGCCGTCCAGCGCGTGGTCCGCCGCGGCCAGGGCCGCCAGGTCCGCCGCGCCGCCCGCCCGATGGCGGGCGGCGACCGCCTGGCCCATGGCCAGGACCGCGCCGAACGCCAGACACAGCACGCCCATCAGCAGCGCGGCCCAGACCGTCGCCGAGCCCCGGTCCCCGCGCCACCCGCCGCTCATCGGACGGTGTCCTCGGCGAGCGCCGCCGCTTCCGCGTGCAGCGCGACCTCCAGCACCGGCGCCCGGGCGGTGACCCGCACCCTGACCAGCTCACCCTCCCGGGTCAGCGACACCGCGGCACCCCGCGGAGCGGCGGCGCGGGCCGCCGCCAGCGCGGCGGCCTCCGGCTCGGAACGGGCCGCGGCCCGCGCACCCGCCCGCGCCGCGTCCACGCACTGGATCTGAGCCGCCACGGCCATCAGCCCGCTCAGCAGCCCCGCGGTGAAGAGCACCATGACCGGTAGCGCGACCGCGGCCTCCGCCGTGACGAACCCCCGCTCGCCCCGCCACGCCCTCACTGACGGCCGCCGGATGGGCGGTTTCGGGGGCGGTTCCGAAGGCGACTCCGACGACCCTTCCGGAAGGCTCTCAGAAGGACACCTCGAGTGCCCTCTCGATCAGACCGCTGAGCGCCGATTTCACCGCACCGCTGGTCACGATCTTGTAGAGCACGGCGGCGAATCCACAGGCCGCCAGTGTGCCGACGGCGTACTCCGCCGTCGTCATTCCCGCATCCGCGGCCGACCGAAGCCGCCGGGCCGTCGCGCGAAGCATCCGGACCACCATGACGTTCCCCCTTGTATCGGTATGTGTTGAATGACGTTCGTATGCCGTGATCGGGCCGGCCCTGGCGCTAGCCGGAGCCGCCCGCGAGGATCCCAGCCGCCAGCCCCATCACCACCGGAACCACCCCGACGAGCAGGAAGGCCGGCAGAAAGCAGAGTCCGAGCGGAGCCGTGGCGAGCACTCCCGCGCGCCGGGCCCGGGCGAGTGCCGAACGGCCGCGTGCCGCGCGGTAGTCGGCGGCGAGGCGGGCCACTTCGTCGACCGGCGCCACTCCGCTGTGCGAGGCGCGGGCCAGGCAGCGGGCGAGCCCCTTGACCGCGGGCAGCCGGCCGAACCGTTCCCAGCACTGCTCGGGATCACCGCCCAGCCGGAGCTCGGCCGCCACCCGTATGAGCCCGTCGCCCAACGGCCCGCCCAGTGAGCGGCCGACCGCTTCGGCCGCCTCGCCCGGCCGGGCGCCCGCCGCGAGGCAGGCCGCCATCAGGTCGGCGCAGAGCGGCAGTTGACGCCCGGCACTCACGTCACGGTCATGGCTGCCGGCCGTCCGTGCCCGGCGCTGCCAGCGCCGTATCCCGTACGCGGCGAGCAGACCCGTCACACAGCCGGGGATCCCTCCCACGAACACGGCCGCGCCGAGCGCCACCGCTGCCACCGGACCCCAGGTCCGCAGCGCGGGCCCTCTGGTCCACCACGCGGTTCCAGGGCTTTTGGCGACCCGCACCCCGAACAGCAGGCGGAGCCTGCCGAGCGCGGCGCGTTCCCGCCGGACCTCGATCACCGTCACCGCGACACACAGGACCGCGGCGCCGACCGAGACGGCTGTCCCCAGGCTGTGGACGCGGTCGCCGCTCACCAGGACTCCTCGGCGGACCGCACGATGCGTCCGGTCCAGGCGAGTCCCGCCCACTCCAGCAGGCCGCCCGCCAGCAGGCAGGCCAGCCCTGTCGGGGTGCCCAGCAGCGTCCCCACCGGATCCGCTCCCAGTCCCGCGCCCAGCACCACTCCGAACAGCGGGAGCAGGGCCAGCATCAGCGCGGTCGAGCGAGGACCGGCCAACTGGGCTCGCAGGTCGTCGCGTTGATCACGTTCGGCGCGCAGCGCGGCGGCGATCCGGTCGAGGCCCGCGGCCAGCCCCGCGCCGCCGTCGACGGCGACCTGCCAGCAGGCGGCGACGGCCGCCAGCCCCTCGGCGCCCTCCTGGCGCGCGGCGACCCGCAAAGCTTCCGGCACATCTCCGCCGAACCGGGCGGCGGCCAGCAGCAGCCGCGCGGCGTCCACCAGCTCGGGGGCGTCAGGCCAGCCGTCGTCCTCGATCGCGCCCGCCAGTGCCGTGTGCGGCGGGCTTCCCGCCCGCAGATCACCGGCGACCGTCCCGCAGAGGGTGCCCACCGCGGTCACCCGCATCTCCGCTGCCACCCGCCGTGCCCGCTCCCGCAGTTGGCGGCCGACCAGTGGCACAGCGGCGGCCCCGGCCAGCGCGGGCAGCACCGAATGCGCCAGCAGCGCGAGCAGCAGTCCGGCGGGCAGGCAGAGCAGTTCCCGTCCGAGCCGCCATCCCAGCCGCTCCCGCAGCGGTGCGAGCAGCGCCTGCCCGCAGGCAACCGGCCCGCGCCACATGCCGGGCCCCCAAGCCCACACGGTGGCCGGCCGCTGACTGCCGACGAGCATCAGCCGGGCCCGGCGCAGCACGGAGTCCCTGCCGCACATCAGCCACCCGGCGGTCCCCGCGCAGAGCACCGCCGCCCACAGCGTCACCAGCGCCGACCCGGGCCTCATGACGCACCCCGCTCGCACAGGCCCGCCAGCCGGTCCCAGCCCGGCCCCCGCTCCCCGGCACCGTGAGCGCCGCGCATCACGGCCGGGACGGTGACGACCAGCCCGTCGGCGCGGCGTTCCAGTACATGGATCTCGGCGACCCGGCGCAGCCCCGAACGGTCCCTTGCCAGATGGACGACGACGGACAGCGCGGCCGCCAACTGGCTGTGCAGGGCGGCCCGGTCGAGTCCGGCGGTCGAGCCGAGCGCCTCCAGCCGGGCCGGCACGTCGCCGGCCGCGTTCGCGTGGATCGTGCCGCAACCTCCCTCGTGCCCGGTGTTGAGCGCGGCGAGCAGCTCGGTGACCTCCGGTCCGCGGACCTCGCCGACCACCAGGCGGTCCGGGCGCATCCGCAGGGCCTGGCGCACCAGGTCCCGGAGCTCCACCAGACCGGCACCCTCCTGGTTGGCCGGCCGGGTCTCCAGGCGTACGACGTGCGGGTGGTCGGGCCGCAGTTCCGCGGAGTCCTCGGCGAGGACGATGCGCAGATCCGGTTCGACCAGGCCCAACAGGCAGCTGAGCAGTGTGGTCTTCCCCGTGCCGGTGCCGCCGCTGATCATGAAGGAGAGCCGGGCGTCGAGGACGGCCCGCAGCAGCCGGGCGGTCTCGGCGTCCATAGTGCCGGCGGCGATGAGCTCGTCCAGGGCGAAGGCACGGGCCCGCACCACCCGCAGCGACAGACACGGCGACCCGACGACGACGGGCGGCAGCACGGCATGCAGCCGGGTGCCGTCCGGCAGCCGGGCGTCGACCCACGGCCGCGCGTCGTCCAGCCGCCGGCCGGCGGTGGTTGCGAGCCGCTGGGCGAGCCTGCGCACCGCGGCGGCATCGGCGAAGCCGACGTCGCTGCGCTCCAGGCCGTGCCCGCGGTCGACCCACACCTCGTCCGGCCCGTTGACGAGAACATCGGTGACGTCCGGATCCGCGAGGAGGGGTTCCAGCGGCCCCGCGCCCACCATTTCGGAGCGGAGCGCGGTGACGACGCCGAGCACTTCGGTGTCGCCCAGCAGCCGCCCTTCGGCGCGCAGCGCGGCGGCGACCCTGCTGGGTGTCGGGTCCCCGCTGTACTCCGCGAGGCGGAGTCTGACGGCGTCCAGGAGCGCCGCCCTCGGTTCCGCGCGGTCGGCGCTCATACCGGAACGCTCCCGCCGCTGGGCAGGGCCTGGGACAGGAAGGCGGAGCAGAAGCGGGCCAGCGGCCCGCGTCCGCTCGCGCCGGGCGGCCGCCCGCCGTCCCGCGCCTCCAGCAGGTCCGGTTCCGACGGCAGTTCACCGGCCAGCGGCAGACCGATGAGTTTGGCGATCTCCTCGTCCCCGAGCCCCGAAGCGAACGGCCCGCGGGCAACCACCCGCAGGTCCTTGAGGACCATGCTGACCGCCGAGGCGACCCGGGTGGCCGCGGCCACCGCCCGCAACTCGGCCGGGACGACGAGGAGTCCGACGTCGATCTGGGCCAGGGATTCCGCGACCGCGTCGTCGACCCGGCGGGGCAGGTCCACGACGACGACTCCGCCCCGGCGCCGCGCGGCACCCAGCACGGACCGCATGGCCTGCGGCGGGATGACCACCGAGTCGCTGCGGTCCCAGCTGAGGACGCTCAGCGCGTCCAGCCGCGGCAGCGACTCCTCCAGCGCACCGCTGTTGACGCGCCCTCGCGAGTCGGCGAGGTCGGGCCAGCGCAGTCCCCCGGCGCGCTCCGCGCCGAGCAGGATGTCGAGGCCGCCGCCGAGCGGGTCGCCGTCGATGAGCATCGCGCGGCGGCCGTCGCGGGCCGCGGTGACCGCGAGGGCGCAGGCCAGAGTGCTGGCCCCGGCGCCGCCGCGGCCGCCCACCACCCCGATGGTCAGGGCGGGTTCGGCGACTCCCTCGGCCACATCGGCGATCCGGTCCACCAGCCATGTCTCGGCATCCGGCAGGAAGAGCACATGATCGGCGCCGATGTCGACGGCTCTGCGCCACACGTCCTGGTCGTCCAGATTCCGGCCGACGAGCAGCACGCCCTTTCGCCGGACGGCGCCGCGGAGCCGGGTGGTGTCGTCGGAGCCGACGAGGACCAGCGGCGCGGATTCCCAGCTGCCCGCACGTGGCGGAGCCCCGAAGGCCACTTCGGGTTCGGCGCCGGCCGCCGCGCACAGCCGCAGCAAATCGTCGAGCAGCGCCTCGTCCTGAGTGACGATCAGCGGTCCGACCGGCTCGTCCGCTACTGCCGGCCTCCGGTCGGGTGTGATGGATTCAGCCACGGCCCTGTCCCCCTCATTCGTCCCGCGAGCACGGTGGTGCATCGCCTGCGAACAGAGTCCGGCCGTTCCGGGGTCTCAGATGATCTTGGTCGGTTCCGGTGGATAACTCAGCGGTTGTGGATAACTCCGCCACTCGAACGGGTGAGTTCGCCGCCAAGGCGCAACGATTACGGAACGTGACACGTCGTACCCGATACAGGCAGCGCAAGAGGAGGCGGAGCTACCGCATAAAAGGAAGGAGAGCTACCGGGACGTCGGTCCGAAAAGACATCCGGACATGCGACGACCCCCGCCGGGGGGGAGAGCGGGGGTCGTCCCCACAGTCCGACTCGGGGGGGGAGGAGCCAGACCGGGTTAGCACGGTCGCGAACGATCCGTGACTTCCATGGTGTACCCGACAGCCTTCTCAGGCAAACCCACGCGCCTGAGCTTACGCCGAATGGTGGTTGCTTATGCTCGTGCTCGTGGAAAACCACCTGTCCCCGCGCACCGCAGCATTCTTCGACCTCGACAAGACCGTGATCGCCAAGTCGAGCACCCTCGCCTTCAGCAGATCCTTCTACCAGGGCGGCCTGATCAATCGACGGGCCGTGCTGCGCACCGCCTACGCCCAGTTCGTGTATCTCGTGGGCGGCGCCGACCACGACCAGATGGAGGGGATGCGCAAGTACCTCTCCGAGCTGTGCCGCGGCTGGAACGTGCAGCAGGTCAGGGAGATCGTGGCCGAGACCCTCCACGACCTCATCGACCCGATCATCTACGACGAGGCCGCATCCCTCATCGAGGAGCACCACGCCGCCGGCCGGGACGTGGTGATCGTGAGCGCCTCGGGAGCCGAGGTCGTCGAGCCCATCGGCCGGATGCTCGGCGCCGACCATGTGATCGCCACCCAGATGGTCGCCAAGGACGGCTGCTACACCGGCGAGATCGAGCACTACGTCTACGGCCCCGCCAAGGCCGAGGCCATCCTCGGGCTCGCCGAGACCGAGGGATACGACCTGGAACGGTCGTTCGCGTACAGCGATTCGGTGACGGACATCCCCATGCTGGAGGTCGTCGGCCACCCGTACGCGGTGAATCCGGACCGCGGGCTGCGCCGGGAGGCGACCGGCAAGGAGTGGCCGATCCTCACCTTCAACCGGCCGGTCCGGCTCAACCAGCGGATCCCGTCGCTGTCGATGCCGCCGCGCCCGGTGCTCGCCGCCGCAGCGGTCGGAGCGGCCGCCGCCACCGCCGGACTGGTCTGGTACGCGGCCCGCCGCCGCCGACCGTCACTTTTGTCCTGATTGAAGGCAAAAGTAAAGAAGTGCGCTCAGGGGTTCCGCTTCGGCCGTGGCGGCGGTAGAAAGGACTCAGAGGCCCGCGAGACCACGGACGTTCCGAGAGGAAGACCGCAGAGTATCTGGCCACACGGACCCAGCATGGAAGTCGGGCACCCACGCGCAGCCGACCCGCTAACCGGGCCAGCCGCACCAGGTGACGGGCAAAGTCCCGACCTGATCGGCAAAAATCGAGCACGCATGGTAACGCGACGGACATGTCAGCGGCGGCACCCCCTGGGTGCCGCCGCAACCCTTTCCGGCGCAACCCTTTCCGGGCTCCGGCCTCAGGCCGCGCCGCGCTGCAGCGCCTCGCACACCGCGACGCTCTCGCGCACCCCGAGTTCCAGCGCCTTCCCGCAGTGCCCGATCCACGCGGCCATGCCTTCCGGCGTCCCGGACGCGTAACCCTCCAGGGCCTTGAGGTAGTCGGCCCGCCCGAGTTCGGCGTGGCCCACCTCGGCCGGACAGATCGACTTGGGATCGAGTCCGCTGCCGACCAGCACGATGCGCTCCGCGGCCCGCGCGACCGGCCCGTTGAACGAGCCGAAGGGCCGCAGCGAGAGCAGTTCGCCGTGCACCACCGCGCCGACGACGAGCGCGGGCGCCTCGCTCCCCGCGCGCAGCAGTCCGACCAGCCCGTCGAGCCGGGCGGCCACCTCTCCCGACTCCGGGAGCGGGAGCTCCACGAGCGGCTCGTCGACCGGTTCACCGGCCAGCCGCGGCCGGCCGACCGTGTCGTCAGGAGCCGCGCCGCCCGCCGCCACCAGGTGCAGCCGCGCCAGCGCCTGCACCGGCGACTGGCGCCAGACGCTGAGCATCTGCCCGGCCTCGGCGGTCAGCCGCAGCGCCGCACCCACCGTGCGGGCCTCGGCGTCCGCGGAGAAGTCGCTGCGCCGCCGCATCTCCTCCAGCGGCCAGTCGGCGCCGGCCAGTGCGGCGGAACCGCGCGCTCCGCGCAGCGCCGCCTCGGACGTCACCTCTTCGGACCGGCGGCGCATCACCCGGTGCCCGTAGACCTTGTCCACGGACTGCCGCACGGAGTCCACCGCGTCGGACACGCCGGGCAGGGAACCGAGGATGGCGAGCGGATCAGCGTTCGTACCCATGAGTACGACCCTACGCACCGCGAACCGCACCAATGAACCCCGATCGAGTGGCCTTCCCCACTCCAAACCGTCACCGCCCGTAGATGTCCGACTAGTCTTGGCGAACATGAAGATCGCTTTCGTTGGAAAGGGCGGCAGCGGCAAGACCACGCTGTCCTCCCTGTTCATCCGCCACCTCGCGGACGCCCGCGTGCCCGTCGTCGCCGTTGACGCGGACATCAACCAGCACCTCGGCCCGGCCCTCGGCCTGGACGAGGCGGAGGCCGCCGCGTTCCCCGCGATGGGCGCCCACCTGCCGGAGATCAAGGAGTACCTGCGGGGCACCAACCCGCGGATCGCCTCCGTCGAGACCATGATCAAGACGACTCCGCCGGGCAGCGGCTCACGCCTGCTGCGGGTGGTCGAGGAGAACCCGGTCTACGCCGCGTGCGCCCGCACCGTCCCCCTGGACGACGGCGCCCATGTGCAGCTGATGGCGACCGGCCCGTTCAACGAGTCCGACCTCGGCGTCGCCTGCTACCACTCCAAGGTCGGAGCGGTGGAACTGTGCCTGAACCATCTGACCGACGGGCGCGGCGAGTACGTCGTGGTGGACATGACGGCCGGCAGCGACTCGTTCGCCTCCGGGATGTTCACCCGGTTCGACATGACGTTCCTGGTCGCCGAGCCGACCCGCAAGGGCGTCGCCGTCTACCGCCAGTACAAGGAGTACGCCCGCGACTTCGGCGTAGCGCTGCGCGTCATCGGCAACAAGGTGCAGGGCCCCGACGACCTGGCGTTCCTGCGCGACGAGACGGGTGACGACCTGCTGGCCACCGTCGGCCACTCCGACTGGGTGCGCGCGATGGAGAAGGGCCGTCCGCCGAGCTTCGAGCTGCTGGAGGAGACCAACCGCCGCGCGCTGCGGACGATGCACGAGACGGCCGACGCCTCGTACGACGCGCGCGACTGGGACCGCTACACCCGCCAGATGGTGCACTTCCATCTGAAGAACGCGGAGAGCTGGGGCAACGCCAAGACAGGCGCCGACCTGGCATCCCAAGTCGACCCCGTCTTCGTCCTCGGCGAGGCCGGGGCGATGACCGCCGCCGGCGCGCTGTCGCCTAGCTGACCCTCGACCCGGGTCCGGCGGCGCCCGCCGAAGCCGCAGGCGCGCCAGGGGCCGCAGGTGCCGCGAGGAGGGCCGGCCAGCCCTCCTTCGGCGCCTGCCCGACGTCCAGCGTGCGCAGCTTCTGCAGCACGGCCGGGTCCTGCGCGTCCATCCAGTCCGCCATCTGCTTGAACGACACGCACCGCACGCCGTCCTTGTTGCACACCGACTTGATGGTGGACTCGACGGCCTTCATGTAGACGCCGCCGTTCCACGACTCGAAGTGGTTGCCGACGAACATCGGCGCCCGGTTGCCCGTGTAGGCGCGGTCGAAGGCGGCGGCCAGGCCGTTCTCCATCTGCCGGCCCCAGTAGTCGCGCATCGACGGGTCGCCCTTGGTGGTGCCGGACTGGTTGGCCTGGACGTTGTAGTCCATGGACAGCGTCTCGAAGGCGCGGCCGGGGACCGGGATGTCCTGGAGCGGGAAGTCCCAGACGCCGTCGATCTGCGAGGGCCAGACCTGCCGCCCGCCGACCGAGCTGGCGTCGTAGCGGAAGCCCATCGCCTTGGCGGCCGGGATCAGGTTCCGCTGGCCCTCCAGACAGGGGGCGCGGCCGCCGACCAGCTCCTTGCTGTAGTCGAACGGCAGCGGGGCGAGCTGGGTGAGGCCGCTGTTCGTCTTCCAGTTCTTGACGAAGCCCTCGGCCTGCTCGATCTCGCTCTTCCACTCCTCGGACGACCAGGTGCCGACCCCGCCGTTCGGGCCGCAGAAGTGGCCGTTGAAGTGGGTGCCGATCTCGCTGCCGTCCTGCCACGCCAGCCGGATCTGCTGCAGCGTGTCGGTCATCTCCGGGCGGTCGGTGAAGCCGATGTCGGAGGCACCGCGCGAGTGCCGCGGCGGCGCGTAGACCTCCTTGCGGTCCCCGGGCAGCAGGTAGACGCCGCTGAGGAAGTACGTCATGGCCGCGTTGTTCTCCTTGCCGACCTCGCGGAAGTGCGAGAACAGCTTCTGGCTGTCCTCTCCCGCGCCGTCCCAGGAGAAGACGACGAACTGCGGGGGCTTCTCGCCCGGCGCGAGCCGCTCGAACTTGGGCTGGTTGGGCTGCGCCCCGGTCTCGGCGGTGGAGCCGTCGCCGATCAGCTTCATCACCCGCGCCGGTGGTTTCTGCACGGCCGCGGCAGGACCGTCGTGCTGCCGGCTGCTCTGCCCGGACCCTCCCGAACTGGAACCGCTGGAACCGCTCGAACAACCCACCGCGCCGAATGCCAACGCGGTTACAGCCGCCAGGGCCGTGGTCTTCCGCATGGAATGCATACGAACCTCGATCCAAAGGGGAGAGCAGGGATTCGAGAGCAAAAACTGACATGCTCCCGCGATTTGGCCGTCACGACCGGCCAAACCACTCCCCGATTCACCCGATAGGAGCAAATCTCCGCCCGAGTGGATCTACGGACTTCACCGAACCGTATATCCGCATTACTCTCCTTTTACCGACGCTTGAGAGTAGCCATACAGTTACGTACGGCTACCACGTCCCGCCGCCCTGAAGGAGACGGGAACCATGCAGACGCCTCACAGGTCCGATCTGTCCGCCTCGATCACTGTCTTTCTGATCGCCGTGCCGCTGTCGCTCGGTATCGCCCTCGCCACCGGTGCGCCCCTCCAGTCCGGCCTTGTCGCCGCAGCCGTCGGCGGTATCGTCGCCGGGCTGCTCGGCGGGGCCCCGTTGCAGGTCAGCGGGGCTGCCACCAGCCTCGTGGTCGTCACCGCCGAACTCGTACAGCGCTACGGATGGCGCACCACCTGCGCCATCACCGTGCTCGCCGGCCTCTCCCAGGTCGCCCTCGGCGCCCTGCGGGTGGCGCGGGCCGCGCTCGTCGTCAGCCCCGCCATCGTGCACGGCATGCTCGCCGGGATCGGCGTGTCCATCGCCGTCGGGCAATTGCACGTCATCCTCGGCGGCACCGCTCAGGGCTCCGCCCTGGCCAACCTCGGTGCGCTGCCACGCCAGTTGGCGGCCACCAGCCCGGCCACCCTGGGGATCGGCGCGCTCACCGCCGTCGTCCTCGTCGGCTGGCCCCGGCTGCCCGGAAAGAACGTCAGAAACAGAGCCGTGCGCGCGCTGCGGGCGGTCCCGGCGGCGCTGGCGGCGGTCGCCGCCGCCACGGCCGCTGGTCTCGCGCTGACCGTGCCGCGCGTCGATCTGCCGTCGTGGAACGCTCCGGTGCTGCCCCGGCTGCCGGAGGGCCCGGTGCTCGGCCTGCTCGCCGCGGTCGTCACCGTCACCCTCGTCGCGAGCATGGAATCGCTGCTGTCCGCGGTCGCGCTCGACAAGATGCAGTCCGCGTACCCGGACCGGCAGGCCAGACCCGCGCGGCTCGACCGTGAACTGCTCGGCCAGGGCGCGTCGAACGTGGTCTCCGGGCTGCTCGGCGGTCTGCCGGTGGCCGGCGGCGCGATGCGCGGCTCGGCGAACATCCGGGCCGGAGCCGTGACGCGCTGGTCCACCGTCCTGCACGGGGTGGGGGTGGTGCTGTGCGCGAGCCTGCTGGCCGGCGTGCTGGATCTGATCCCGCTCGCCGCCCTCGCCGTCCTGGTCCTGCTCGTCGGCGTGAAGATGGTCAGCTTCGCGCACATCAAAAACGTACGGCGGCACCAGGAGTTCCCGGTGTACGTCACCACCATCGGCGGCGTGCTGCTGCTCGGCGTACTGGAGGGCGTGGTGGCCGGGATCGCGGTAGCGGCGTTCACCGCGCTGCGCCGCCTCACCCGCACCCGTATCACGGTCTCCGAGGAGGCGGGCGGCTACCGGGTGCGGGCCCGCGGGCAGTTGACGTTCCTCGCGGTGCCCCGGCTCACCCGGGCCTTCGCCCAAGTGCCGGACGGAGCGCACGCCGTCGTGGAGCTGGACGGCTCGTTCATGGACCACGCGGCGTACGAAGCGCTGCAGTCGTGGTGCGACCGGCACCGTGCCCGCGGCGGCTGGGCCATGCTCGGCGACCGCAACGGAGGGACCGTCAGCGAACCGGCGAGCACGCACGCCTGCCGGCCCTGGACGCCGTGGCGCAACCACCACTGCACCCGGCCGAGCGCCGCCACCGTCACCGCACCGGCCGGCAACCAGCTGCTCGGGGGCGTCAGCAACTTCCAGCGCAACACCGCACCCCTGGTGCGCGACGAGCTGGCGCGGCTGGCGCGGGAGGGCCAGCGGCCCACCCAGCTCTTCCTCACCTGCGCCGATTCCCGGCTGGTGACCAGCATGATCACCTCCAGCGGTCCCGGCGACCTCTTCACCGTCCGCAATGTCGGGAATCTGATGCCGCCGCCCGGCTCGGACAACTCCTGCGACTCGGTGGCCGCGGCCGTCGAGTACGCGGTGGACGTACTGAAGGTCGGCAGCATCACGGTCTGCGGGCACTCCGGCTGCGGCGCCATGCAGGCGCTGCTCGGCAGCGACCACGCGCCCGGCGCGCAGACCCCGCTGGCCCGCTGGCTGCGACACGGCCGGCCGAGCCTGGAGCGGCTGGCGCGGGGCGGTCCCGGGATGACGGACCGGGCACCGGCCGACGATCTGGAGCGGCTGAGCCTGGCCAACGTGGTCCAACAGCTGGAGCACCTGCTGGACCACCCGTGCGTGGCCCGCCGCTACGCGGAGGGGAAGCTCGAGCTCCAGGGCATGTACTTCCATGTCGCCGAGGCCCAGGCGTACGTCCTGGACCACGCCACGGGGGCGTTCTCGGCGGTGCATCCGGAGGTGCTGGACGCGGTCTGACACCGGCCGGGGCCGGGCGGCGGAGCGACACGCCGCGCGGCCCCGAACGGGGCCGCTCACGCTACAGGTCTAAACCAATTATCCTGCGACTCTTGTCATCGCGCCCGCGGCCTGATGAGCTATGGCCGGGACATCTGGGACAGTCTGACAAGGAGTTGGCGTGAGCAGCAACGAGAGCCTGGCCAATCTGTTGAAGGAGGAGCGGCGTTTCGCTCCGCCGGCCGAGCTGGCCGCATCCGCCAACGTCACCGCGGATGCGTACGCACAGGCCGAGTCCGACCGCCCGGCCTTCTGGGCCGAGCAGGCGCGCCGGCTGAGCTGGGACACCGAGCCGACCGAGACGCTGGACTGGTCGAACCCGCCGTTCGCCAAGTGGTTCGCCGACGGCAAGCTCAACGTGGCGTACAACTGCGTCGACCGCCATGTCGAGGCGGGCAACGGCGACCGGGTCGCCATCCACTTCGAGGGCGAGCCCGGCGACAGCCGCTCGCTCACCTACGCCGAGCTCAAGGACGAGGTCAGCCGGGCCGCCAACGCGCTCACCGAGCTGGGCGTCGAGGCCGGCGACCGGGTCGCGGTCTACCTCCCGATGATCCCCGAGGCCGTGGTCGCGATGCTGGCCTGCGCCCGGATCGGCGCCGCCCACTCCGTGGTCTTCGGCGGCTTCTCGGCCGACGCCGTCGCGTCCCGCATCCAGGACGCCGACGCCAAGCTCGTCATCACCTCCGACGGCGGCTACCGGCGCGGCAAGCCGTCGGCGCTCAAGCCCGCCATCGACGAGGCGGTCGCCAAGTGTCCGCAGGTCGAGCATGTCCTGGTGGTCCGCCGTACCGGCCAGGAGACAGCGTTCACCGAGGGCCGTGACGTCTGGTGGCACGACATCGTCACGCGGCAGTCCGCCGAGCACACGCCGCAGGCGTTCGACGCCGAGCACCCGCTCTTCATCCTCTACACGAGCGGCACGACGGGGAAGCCGAAGGGCATCCTGCACACCTCGGGCGGCTACCTCACCCAGACCTCCTACACCCACCACGCCGTCTTCGACCTCAAGCCGGAGACCGATGTCTACTGGTGCACGGCCGACATCGGCTGGGTGACCGGCCACTCGTACATCGTCTACGGGCCGCTCTCCAACGGCGCCACCCAGGTGATCTACGAGGGCACCCCGGACACCCCGCACCAGGGCCGCTTCTGGGAGGTCGTCCAGAAGTACGGCGTGACGATCCTCTACACCGCGCCCACCGCGATCCGGACGTTCATGAAGTGGGGCGACGACATCCCCGCGAAGTTCGACCTGTCCTCGCTGCGGGTGCTGGGCAGCGTCGGCGAGCCGATCAACCCCGAGGCGTGGATGTGGTACCGCGAGCACATCGGCGGCAACCGCTGCCCGATCGTGGACACGTGGTGGCAGACCGAGACCGGCGCGATGATGATCAGCCCGCTGCCGGGCGCCACCACCACCAAGCCGGGCTCCGCGCAGCGCGCCCTGCCGGGCATCGCCGCCACCGTCGTGGACGACGAGGCGCGCGAGGTGCCGAACGGCTCCGGCGGGTACCTGGTGCTGACCGAGCCGTGGCCGTCGATGCTCCGCACCATCTGGGGCGACGACCAGCGCTACATCGACACCTACTGGTCGCGGTTCGAGGGCCGCTACTTCGCGGGTGACGGTGCCAAGAAGGACGAGGACGGCGACATCTGGCTGCTCGGCCGGGTGGACGACGTGATGCTGGTGTCGGGCCACAACATCTCGACCACCGAGGTCGAGTCGGCGCTCGTCTCGCACCCGAAGGTCGCCGAGTCGGCGGTCGTCGGCGCGACCGACGCGACCACCGGCCAGGCCATCGTCGCTTTCGTCATCCTGCGCGGCACCGCCTCGGACTCCGACACGCTCGTCGCCGAGCTGCGCGACCACGTCGGGAAGACGCTGGGCCCGATCGCGAAGCCCAAGCGCATCCTGATCGTCAGCGAGCTGCCGAAGACCCGTTCCGGCAAGATCATGCGCCGGCTGCTCCGCGACGTCGCCGAGAACCGCGAGCTCGGTGACGTCACCACGCTGACGGACTCCTCGGTGATGGATCTGATCCAGACCAACCTGCCGGGCGCGACCAGCGAGGACTGACCGCAGGGCCTGAGAGGGTCCGGACGGCCGACAAGGGGCTCCCGGCAGCAGGCCGGGAGCCCCTCATGTCCGTAATATGACGATCGCCGGACGGCACAGCGCGTGACCCGATAAGCTGGTCCCCGCGTCAGGAACGCGTCAGTACACAAGGTGCGCCGGGAAGTCTGGTCGGCAACGGAGTCAGCCATGTCCAGTGGATGACCGACCGACCGGAGGTCTTCGACCTGTGACCGAGCGACCCGCGACCGACCAGCCCGCGACCGCGCCCACCCGCCGTTCCGTCCTCCTCGGCCGGCTGTCCCTCCCCGAGCGGACCTTCGTCGCCGACGCACTGCGCGCCGAGACCGTGGGCGGCATCCTGTTGCTCATCGCCGCCGTCGCCGCGCTGATCTGGGCCAACACCCCGGCGCACCACACCTACGAGACGGTCAGGGAATTCCACTTCGGCCCGTCCTCCCTGGGGCTGGACCTGTCGGTGCAGCACTGGGCGGCCGACGGGCTGCTCGCCGTCTTCTTCTTCGTCGCCGGGATCGAGCTCAAGCGCGAGCTGGTCGCCGGTGAGCTGCGGACGCCGTCCGCCGCGGCGCTCCCGGTCATCGCCGCCGTCTGCGGCATGGCCGTACCCGCGCTCGTCTACGTGGTGGTCAACACCGTCGGCGGCGGCGCGCTCGACGGCTGGGCGGTCCCGACCGCCACCGACATCGCCTTCGCGCTGGCCGTGCTCGCGGTCATCGGCACCTCGCTGCCGTCCGCGCTGCGCGCCTTCCTGCTGACGCTCGCCGTCGTCGACGACCTCTTCGCGATCCTGATCATCGCGGTCTTCTTCACCTCGTCGATCAACTTCGTGGCCCTCGGCTGCGCTGTGCTCGGCCTGCTGGTCTTCTGGCTGTTGCTCCGCAAGGAAGTGCGCGGCTGGTACATCTACCTGCCGCTCGCCCTGGTCATCTGGGGGCTGATGTACAACAGCGGCGTGCACGCCACGATCGCGGGCGTCGCCATGGGCCTGATGCTGCGCTGTACCCGCCGGGAGGGCGAGGAGCACTCTCCGGGCGAGCACGTCGAGCACCTGGTGCGCCCCGTCTCCGCCGGCCTGGCGGTGCCGCTGTTCGCCCTCTTCTCGGCAGGTGTCGCCGTCTCCGGCAGCGCGCTCACCGATGTCTTCTCCCAGCCCGAGACGCTCGGCGTGGTGCTCGGCCTGGTGGCCGGCAAGACCCTGGGCGTGTTCGGCGGCACGTGGCTCGCGGCCCGGTTCACCCGGGCGGAGCTCAACCCGGAGCTCCGCTGGCCCGATGTGCTCGCCGTCGCCTCACTGGCCGGGATCGGTTTCACCGTGTCGCTGCTGATCGGCGAACTCGCCTTCGACGAGGACCCGGTGCTGGCCGACGAGGTGAAGGCGGCCGTCCTGATCGGGTCCCTGATCGCGGCCGTCATCGCGGGCATCCTGCTCAAGCTCCGCAACAACAAGTACCGGGCGATGTGCGAGGAGGAGGAGCGCGACGAGGACGGGGACGGCATCCCGGACATCTACGAGCAGGACAAGCCGGAGTACCACCTGCGGATGGCCGAGATCCTCGAACGGAAGGCCGTCGAGCACCGCAGGCTCGCCGAACTGGCCCGGGTCAGAGGCGCGGGTGACGGGGACTGAGGCATGATCTGTGGGTAACAGTCCCTACCACCTGGTAGCCGGGCATGACGGATACCGACGGAGGATGCGATGAGCGCAGTGGAGCAGGCCGAGGGCGCGAGCCGCAGTCTCGGACAGCTGTTCGCCTCCGCCACGGCGGAGATGTCCGCCCTGGTGCATGACGAGATCGCCCTCGCCAAAGCGGAACTGCGTGAGGACGTCAAGCGGGTCGGCCTCGGCAGCGGCGCGATCGTGGGCGCCGTCACCCTGGCGTTCTTCGCCCTGCCGATGTTCAGCATGGCGGCGGCCTACGGCATCCACGCCCTCGGGCTGGGTCTGGCCTGGTCGTTCCTGATCGTCGGCGGCGCGTACGTGCTGATCGCCCTGATCCTCGGGGTGTTCGCGCGGGCGAAGTTCAAGAAGGTGAAGAAGCCGGAGCGCAGCATCGCCTCGGCCAAGCAGACGGCAGCCGTACTCCAGAGCGTCAAGCCGCATCCGCGCCCCCTGGAGTCCAGGACCACCGACGACCTCAAGGTGTGACACGCTCAGCTTCATGACGGTCGCTGGTAATTCCTCGGTTGCACGGCTCGACGGACCCTGGACTCACCGGGATGTCGCCGCGAACGGCGCGCGCTTCCACATCGCCGAGGCCGGCGACGGCCCGCTGGTGCTGCTGCTGCACGGCTTCCCGCAGTTCTGGTGGAGCTGGCGGCACCAGCTGACGGCGCTCGCCGACGCGGGTTTCCGCGCGGTCGCGATGGACCTGCGCGGGGTCGGCGGCAGCGACCGTACGCCGCGCGGCTACGACCCCGCGAACCTGGCGCTGGACGTGACCGGGGTGATCCGCTCGCTCGGCGAGCCGGACGCCGCGCTGGTCGGCCATGACATCGGCGGCTACCTCGCCTGGACCGCGGCGGTGATGCGCCCGAAGCTGGTGCGCCGGCTGGCGGTGTGCTCGATGCCGCACCCCCGGCGCTGGCGCACGGCGATGCTCACCGACATGAAGCAGAGCGCGGCCGGCTCCTACATCTGGGGCTTCCAGCGGCCATGGCTGCCGGAGCGGCAGCTGATCGCGGACGACTCCGCGATGGTCGGACGGCTGATCCGGGACTGGTCAGGACCGCTGCTGCCGGACGAGGAGACGGTCGACGTCTACCGGCAGGCGATGCAGATTCCCTCGACGGCGCACTGCGCCGTCGAGCCGTATCGCTGGATGGTCCGCTCGATGGCCCGCCCCGACGGCATCCAGTTCAACCGGCGCATGAAGCGTCCGGTGCGGGTCCCGACCCTGCATCTGCACGGCTCGCTGGACTCCGCGATGCGCACCCGCAGCGCCGCGGGCAGCGGTGAGTACGTGGAGGCGCCGTACCGCTGGCGGCTCTTCGACGGGCTGGGGCACTTCCCGCACGAGGAGGACCCGGTCGCGTTCTCGACCGAGCTGATCAACTGGCTGAAGGACCCCGAGCCGGACCGCTAGTCACCCTGAAGAATCGGCCGCCGGACGGGACGTCAGACGGGTGGACAGTCCGGTACGACTGTCTGACGATCAGCCAAATGCCGGACGCATACGCCAATTGGCCGACCGCCGCACGATTACCGACCTTGGGGCGCGGGCACGTAGCTCGGTATGGGTTGGACGCACGACTACCGTGATGTATCACGCACCCGCCGCAATCTCGTCGCAGCTGTCAACCGCGCGACGCCTGTGGCCGTACTCCCCGAGGGGGAGCATCAGATCGGTATTCCCCGCATTCTCCGGCGGCGCGCCCGCTGGGTGGGCGCGCGCCTGCGGCACCCCCGTAGCGACTAGCGCCGGACAGGGCCTCAGGGACCCGGACAGGGCCTCAGGGGCCGTTCGGCCGATCCCGAACGGCCCGCAGGGACCTTGGAAGACCTTCTAGAGCGCGCAGCCCTGGCTGTCGACCTGGCGGTCCGCCGTGCGGCCCGCGGTGATGTCGTCGCGGATCTCGTCCGCGGTCAGTGCGTAGCCGGTGTCGGCGTCGTCGAGGGACTTGGCGAAGATGACGCCTGCCACCCTGCCGTCCGGGGTCAGCAGCGGGCCGCCGGAGTTGCCCTGGCGCACCTTCGTGAACAGCGAGTAGACGTCGCGGTGCACGGTGCCCCGGTGGTAGATGTCCGGGCCGTTCGCCTGGATGCGGCCGCGTACCCGGGCCGCACGGACGTCGAAGCCGCCGTTCTCCGGGAAGCCCGCCACGATCGCGTCGTCGCGGCTGTGCGCGTCGCCCGCGGTGAAGTTCAGCACGGGTGCGTTGAGGGACGGCACCTCCAGGACGGCGATGTCGCGCTGCCAGTCGTAGAGGACGACGCGGGCGTCGTAGAGCCGGCCCTCGCCGCCGATCTGCACGGTGGGCTCGCTGACCCCGCCGACGACGTGGGCGTTGGTCATCACCCGGTCCCTGGCGAAGACGAAGCCGGTGCCCTCCAGCACCTTGCCGCAGCTGGGCGCGGTCCCGACGACCTTCACGATGCTCCGACGGGCGTCGTTGACGACCGCGCTGCTCGCGAGCCTGGGATCGGGCGCGGGCACCGAGGTGATCGGTTCGCTGCCGAACGGGCTGAAGACCTGCGGGAGGCCGTTCTGCGCGAGCGTGGAGCTGAAGTCGGTGAACCAGTTGTCGGCCTGCTGCGGGATGACCCGGGAGACGCCGAGCAGGACCTTCGAGGAGCGCACCTCACGGCCTATGGTCGGCAGCGCCGTGGTGGCCAGCGCGGAGCCGATCAGCCAGGCGACGAGCAGCATCGCGGCGACGTTAACCAGCGCGCCGCCGCCCGCGTCCAGCGCGCGGGCCGGTGACCACGTGATCTGGGTGCGCAGCTTGTTGCCCAGATGGGTGGTGAACGCCTGGCCGACCGAGGCGCAGACGATCACCACGACCACGGCGATCACCACCGCCACGGACCCCGGCGAGGAGTCGTCGGTGACCTTGTCCCAGATCATGGGCAGCAGGTAGACCGCTGCCAGGCCGCCGCCCAGGAACCCGATCACCGACATGACGCCGACGACGAATCCCTGGCGGTAGCCGACGACCGCGAACCACGCGGCCGCGAGCAACAGCAACAAGTCCAGCACGTTCATCTAGGTTGACCTCGCGAGGACGGTCCAGCTCGACCGGGGCAACGGCCGGGGTTCCCGGGGCTGCCCCCCAGGAAGACACAGCACGAGCACACGGTCTCATGCCGTTCTATGAGAGCGGCACCGTCCTGCCCCGGTCCCAGGGCTGCTCCCAGCCCGCGAAGTGCAGAATCTTGTCGATCAGACCGGCTGTGAATCCCCACACCACCGCGCCCTCGACGAGGAACGCCGGGCCGCGGAAACCGCTGGGATGGGTCATCGTCGCCCGATTGGCGGGGTCGGCGAGGTCCGCGACGGGGACCCGGAAGACCCGGGCGGTCTCGGCCTGGTCCACCGCGCCGACCGGGCTGGGAGTGCGCCACCAGCCGAGCACGGGTGTGACGACGAACTCACTGACCGGGATGTAGAGCCGCGGCAGCACGCCGAAGATCTGCACGCCCGACGGGTCCAGGCCGGTCTCCTCCTCCGCCTCGCGCAGGGCCGCGCGCAGCGGGCCGTCGCCCTCGGGATCGCCGTCCTCGGGGTCGAGGGCGCCGCCGGGGAACGACGGCTGGCCCGCGTGCGACCGCAGCGACGTCGCGCGCTCCATCAGCAGCAGGTCGCGGCCGTGCTCGCCCTCACCGAAGAGGATCAGCACTGCGGACTGCCGGCCCCGGCCGGACTCGGGCGGCAGAAACCGGCTGAGCTGCTCGGGGAGCACATCGCCCGCCGCGCGGGCCACCGGCTGCAGCCACTGGGGCAGCCCCTGGGTCGATACGGCCGCCTCGCCGCCACGTGTCGTCGTCATTCGCTCCCCTGCGTCATGGCCGCGGTGGCCGCCGGGGCGCCCAGCGCCGGAGCCGGGTCGCCCGGATAGTCGGGCGGTGGCTGCAGGCGCTGGCCGGGGGCACCGCCCAGCTCGTACTTCAGAAGCTTCTTCGCCTTCTCCGGGTCGGTCTCGCCCTCACCGTACGACGGGCAGAGCGGGGCGATCGGGCAGGCGCCGCAAGCCGGCTTGCGGGAGTGGCAGGTACGGCGGCCGTGGAAGACCACCCGGTGCGAGAGCATCGTCCACTCGCTCTTCGGGAAGAGCGAGCCGACCTCCTGCTCGACCTTCTCCGGATCCTCGGAGGTGGTCCAGCCGAAGCGGCGGGACAACCGGCCGAAGTGGGTGTCGACGGTGATCCCGGGGACTCCGAACGCGTTCCCCAGGACGACGTTCGCCGTCTTGCGGCCCACTCCCGGCAGCGTGACCAGGTCCTCCAGCCGGCTCGGCACCTCGCCGTCGAACCGGTCGCGCAGCGCCGTCGACAGGCCCAGCAGCGACTTGGCCTTGGCGCGGAAGAAGCCGGTCGGCCGGATCAGCTCCTCGAGCCGCTCCGGTTCGGCCGCCGCCAGGTCCTCCGGTGTCGGGTAGGCGGCGAAGAGGGCGGGGGTCGTCTGGTTCACGCGCAGGTCGGTGGTCTGCGCGGACAGGACCGTCGCGACGAGGAGCTGGAACGGGTTCTCGAAGTCGAGTTCCGGATGGGCGTACGGGTAGAGCTCGGCGAGCTCACGGTTGATCCGCCGCGCCCGGCGGACCAGGGCGATGCGTGATTCCGGTTTTTTGGCGGGCTTGAGCGAAGCTTGTTCGCTCACAGCGGAATCAGGGGTCCGGGTCACCCGCTTGGCCGTCCCACCCTGCCGTTTCTTCTGCGAACTCGGCGTATCAGACACCCGGCCAGCCTAAGGCTCGGCACTGACATCTGCCCTTGACCACAAGGAACCGACCCCCAATCGGACCCCCGGGGCACGTGCACGGCGATACATAAGACAGACTTGTGATTGATCGCACTGTTTTGCCAGCGGGCATCACGGGGATCATCCGGCGATGTCGACAAGGAGAGAGCTCGTGGACGACGTTCTGCGGCGCGCGGCGCTTTTTGCGGCGCTCGACGATGAGCAGGCCGCTGAACTGCGCGCCTCGATGACCGAGGTCACGCTCGCGCGTGGCGACGCGCTGTTCCACGAGGGAGACCCCGGGGACCGGCTCTACGTCGTCACCGAGGGCAAGGTGAAGCTGCACCGCACCTCCCCCGACGGCCGCGAGAACATGCTCGCCGTCATCGGCCCCGGCGAGCTGATCGGCGAGCTGTCGCTCTTCGACCCCGGCCCCCGGACCGCCACGGCCACGGCACTGACGGAGCTCAAGCTCCTGGCCCTGGGCCACGGTGACCTGCAGCCCTGGCTGAACGCCCGGCCCGAGGTCGCGACCGCGCTGCTGCGCGCCGTCGCGCGACGGCTGCGGCGTACCAACGACGTCATGTCGGACCTGGTCTTCTCGGACGTGCCCGGCCGGGTGGCCAAAGCGCTCCTCGACCTGTCGCGCCGGTTCGGCGTGCAGTCCGAAGAGGGCATCCACGTGGTGCACGACCTCACGCAGGAGGAGCTGGCGCAGCTCGTCGGCGCCTCGCGCGAGACCGTCAACAAGGCGCTCGCCGACTTCGCCGGCCGTGGCTGGCTCCGTCTGGAGGCGCGCGCGGTGATCCTGCTCGACGTGGAGCGGCTCGCCAAGCGCAGCCGCTGACCGAACCACCTGCCGAAGGCCCCGCCCCTCACCGGGCGGGGCCTTCGGTGCGTCCAGAGGGCGCCTGGACCGCCTTCTGCGGGCCTGCGGCCCCCGGAGGCGTCCGTTCCGGCCGGTCAGCCTCCCGGGGTCACCAGACGGGCCTCGTAGGCGAAGACCGCCGCCTGGGTGCGGTCCCGGAGCCCGAGCTTCACCAGGACCCGGCTGACGTGGGTCTTGACGGTGGACTCGGCGACGACGAGGTGCGAGGCGATCTCGGCGTTCGACAGGCCCTGGGCGACCAGCACGAGGACCTCCGTCTCGCGGTCGGTCAGATCGCCGACCCGGTCCTGGGCCGGCGGCCTGGGCGTACCGAGCCGGGAGAACTCGGCGATCAGCCGCTTGGTGACGGCCGGGGCGAGCAGCGCCTCACCGGCGGCAACGATCCGTACGGCGTCGCCCAGCTGCCGCGCCGAGGCGTCCTTGAGCAGGAAGCCGCTGGCTCCGGCGCGGAGCGCCTGGTAGACGTACTCGTCCAGATCGAAGGTGGTCAGGACGAGGACCTTGGCGTCGGCGTCGGCCGCGACGATCTCGCGGGTCGCCTCCAGCCCGTTGACCTCGGGCATCCGGATGTCCATGAGGACGACGTCGGGACGGAGCGCGGCCACCTGGGCGATGGCCTCCCGGCCGTCCACCGCCTCCCCCACGACCTCGATGTCCTGCTGCGCGTTGAGCAGGACCGAGAAGCCCTCCCGGACCATCATCTGGTCGTCGACGATCAGCACCCGGATCGTCATACGGGGTCCCCGGTGGACTTGACCATGGGCCAGGGCTTCCGTTGCGGGTTCGGTTCGGGTTCCCGCTTCGCTCCGGGGTCCCCTTCCGGTTTCGGCTCCGGCTTCGGCTCGGCGGCCACCGGGATGAAGGCCGTCACCTCGTAGCCGCCTTCGGCGGTGGGTTCCGCCGTCATCTCGCCGCCCAGCATCGACACCCGCTCCCGCATGCCCAGCACCCCGTGACCGGCGCCGTGGGACGGCCTGACCTCCTCGGTGGCCGGGCCGTTGACCACGCGCAGGCCGAGGCCGCCGAGGACGTAGCCGATCTCGACGCGGGTGGCGGCGCCCGGAGCGTGCCGCAGCGCGTTGCTGAGCCCCTCCTGGACGATCCGGTACGCGGAGAGCTCCACGCCCTGCGGAAGCGTCCGGACGGCGCCGGTCACCACCTTGTCGACGTCCGCGCCCGTGTCCCTGACGTTGGCCAGCAGCGAGTCGAGGTTGGCGAGGGTGGGCTGCGGGGCCTCGGGGGCACCGCCGGCGAACGCCTCGGGGTTGTCGGCCCGCACGACGCCCAGGACGCGGCGCAGCTCGGTGAGGGCGGCCACCGCGTTCTCCCGGATGATCGCGAAGCTGCGGGTCAGTTCGGCCGGCGGGTCGTCGACGCGGTAGGGCGCGGCCTCGGCCTGGATCGCGATGACGGACATGTGGTGCGCGACGACATCGTGCAGTTCGCGGGCGATCGTCGTGCGCTCCTCCAGGACGGTGCGGCGCGAGCGCTCCACCTGGGTGACCGCGACCTGCTCGACGACCTTCGCCTGCGTCTCGCGCCAGCCCCTGATCAGCACCACGGTGAGCAGGACGAGGAACGACACGAACGCCATGGCGAAGGTGTCCGACTCCCGGCCGGGCGTCGTGAACGCGAACCCGGCGCCGAGAAGCACCGTCAGCAGCCACATCTCCGCCGCGACCCGGGGCCGGGTGCGGCCCGCGACGACGGCCATCACCACCAGGTGCGAGACGAATCCGGTGGCCGACCACGGCCACACCGAGAACTGGCCGGCCGCGGCGCCGCTGAGAAAGGCGGCCCCGAAGGACAGCCACCAGCCGCCGACCGGGCGGAACAGCACGGTGAAGAGCGGGATCCCGGTGAGGAGCGCGGCGGCCAGTGCCGCTCCGCCCCGCTCGCTCTCGAACTCGAAGCCCACCAGCATGAGGAAGCAGGCGAAGGCGGCCAGACAGGCGTGCGGCAGCAGGCGCGCGGAGTCGCGGAGCCGGTCGGGGAGACGGTGTACGACCGGGCCGTCGGTGGAGCGGGGCGGCAGCGGGCGGAAGGCGAAGGCGTCGGTGACCAGGTCGTCACGCAGCCCCTTCAGAGCGCTCCGGGCTATCCGGAGCTCGGTCCGCAAAGTGGTCTGGTCGGTGTCGGTCACGCTCACACACTAGGCAGCTCACGGCGGCGCGTCGTCCACACCGGAGCCGATCTCCCGGCATCCGTCTCAAGGACTACACGGCTCCGCCGGAAGGCGGCACGGACGGTCGCCGGCGCCGCCCGCTACCAGGCGAGTTGCGCTATCTCCTCGGCGACGACGGCGCAGGCGGCGGCAGCCGGGTCGATCAGCGGGAAGTGCCCGATGCCGTCCAGCACCGCCTCGGTGACCTCCTCGCCCGCCAGGGCCGCGGCTGCCGCGAAAGCCCTCGCGACCTGCGGCGGAACCTCATTGTCAGTGGTCCCCTGCACGATGGTTGTGGCGATACCGGTGGGCAGCAGCGCGGCGGGATCGGCGTGGGGCAGCCGCGCCGTGACGTGCTCGGGCCCGCCGAGGAACTGCACGACGGCGTCGGAGCACACCCCCAGCCGGATCGCGGACGCGAAGTCCGCGATCGGCGCGAGGGCGACGACACCGCGCAACGGGGGAGGCGAGGGGCGATGCCAGGGGGAATCGAGCGGAAGGGCGTTGCGGGCGGCGGCCCACAGCGCCAGGTGCCCGCCGGCGCTGTGCCCGGTGAGCACGACCCGCCGGGGGTCCACGGTGTCCGCGCCCAGCGCCCGCACCGCGAGCGCGGGCAGGGCGTCGACGGCGGCGGCGATGTCGTCGAGCGTGTCCGGCCAACGGCCCGCCGGCGGGGTCTCCTCGCGCGGGTAGGCGCTGCCGTCGCCGCCGGACGGCGGCTCCTCGCCGCCGCGGCGGTATTCCACCGACGCCACGGCGAAGCCGCGGCCGGCGAGGTACGCGGCGAACGGCGAGATGTGCCGGCGGTCGTAGCGTGCGCGCCAGGCACCGCCGTGCAGCACCACGACGAGCGGCGCGGGGACACCGGGCGCGGTACGCGGCCGGTAGAAGTCGGCGATCTGGTCGGGCAGTTCACCGTAGGCCGCGGTCACGTCCGGGGGGACGGCCGCGTGCGCGAAGGCCGATGCCTCCTCCGCCTCCGCACGCTTCGCGGCGGCGTCCGCCGGGCCGGGGCCGGCCGGGGCCGGCGCGCGGTGGGCGGCGTGCTCGGGCGTGGAGGCGGGCATCGGTTATCGGTTCCCTTCACCGGCGTCGTGGCCGGACGGCGCGCCGGCTTCGCCGCCAGCTTCCACGACCTCCGCGCCGGGCTTCGCACCGGCCTCCTCGTCGACCTCGCGGAGCACGTCGGCGAGCACCTGCGCGGCGCGTTCCGCGTCGGCGAACCGCGTGTAGAGCGGGGTGAAGCCGAAGCGCAGGACGTCGGGGCGCCGGTAGTCGCCCACGACACCGCGGGCGGTCAGCCGGCGCATGACCTCGCCGGCGTCGTCGCAGCGCAGCGCGACCTGGCTGCCACGGTGTTCGTGCGGGGCCGGCGTGATCGACGAGACCCGGCCGGCCGGCACGTACCGCTCGACGCAGTCGAGGAAGAAGTCGGTCAGCGCCAGGCTCTTGGCCCGTACGTCGGCGACGGCGACGCCGTCCCAGACGTCGAGCGCGGCGTCGAGGGCGAGCAGCGACAGGATGTCGGGCGTGCCGACGCGGCCGCGGACGGCGCCATCCGCGGGAAGGTAGTCGGAGCTCATGCCGAAGGGATCGGCGTGCGAGTTCCAGCCCGGCAGCGGCGAGTCGAAACGGGACTGCAGATCGCGGCGGACGTACAGGTACGCGGGCGCGCCGGGGCCGCCGTTGAGGTACTTGTACGAGCAGCCGACGGCGAGGTCCACCCCGTGCGCGTCGAGACCGACCGGCAGCGCGCCCGCGCTGTGGCACAGGTCCCAGACGACCAGGGCGCCCGCGGCGTGCGCGGCGGCCGTCGTACCGGGCAGGTCGTGCAGCCGCCCGGTGCGGTAGTCGACGTGGTTGACGAGCGCGACGGCGGTGCGGTCGCCCATGGCGTCCGCCATCGCCCCGGCCGCGACGGGCCGGACGGTACGGCCGGTCATCCGGGCCGCGGACTCGGCGAGGTAGCCGTCGGTCGGGAAGGTCGCTGCGTCCACGAGGATCTCGGTGCGGTCCTCCCCGGCCATCCGGACGGCCGCCACGACCGCCTTGAAGACGTTGACGCTGGTGGAGTCGCCGGCCACGACCTGGCCGGGGGCCGCGCCGATCAGCGCGCCGATACGGTCGCCGATCCGTTCGGGTGCGGTCCACCAGCCGCTCTCGTCCCAGGAGCGGATGCGCAGACTGCCCCATTCGCGCTCGATCACGTCCCGCAGCCGGGGCGCGACCGTGGTGGGGAGGGCGCCCAGGGAGTTGCCGTCCAGATAGACGGTCTCGTCGAGGGTGAACCGGTCGCGGATCTTCGCGAGCCCGTCGGCGGCGTCGAGCCGCCCGGCCTTCTCCCGCAGCGAGGCGTCAGACATGGCTGCGCGCCGTCCACAGCTCGGGGAAGACGTTCTTGGTGGCACGTTTCTCCAGCCACGCCACGCCCGCGGAGCCGCCGGTGCCCGTCTTGGAACCCATCGCGCGGCGGGTCGCCACCAGATGGTCGTTGCGCCAGCGCCAGACCAGCTCGGCGACCTCGGTCAGCGCCTCGCCCAGCCGCAGCAGATCGGCGTCACCGGCGGAGGCCGCGCCGGCCCCGGGAGTGGCCCCGGGAGTGGCCTCGGCGGCGGAGTAGATCCGCTGCCAGGCCCGCTCGACGGCCGGGTCGGGCTCGTAGCGCAGCGAGAGGTCGCGTTCGAGGAGTTCGGCGGGGATGTCGTGGCCGCGCCGCTGCAGCAGGCCGAGCACCTCGTCGTAGAGGCTCGGCTCGTGCAGGGCCTTCTCCAGCTCGGCGTGCACCCGCGGCGAGCCGCGGTGCGGGACGAGCATGGACGCCGACTTCTCGCCGAGCAGGAACTCCATCCGCCGGTACATCGCGGACTGGAATCCGGAGCCCTCGCCCAGCGCGCTGCGGTAGGCGTTGAACTGCCCGGGGGTGAGGTGCGCGAGCGGCTTCCAGGAGGCGTTGAGCGATTCGAGTTCGTAGGTGCTGCGCTTGAGCGCCGCCATCGCCGTCGGGATGTCGTCCTCGCGGAGCGCCTGCCCCGCGGTGTGCCACTCGTGGACGAGGACGGTGAACCACAGCTCCATGACCTGGGTGGTGACGAGGAAGACCATCTCGCCGGGGTCGTCGGAGAGGGTGTGCTGAAGGTGGGTGAGGACATCCGCCTGGACGTAGTCCTCGTAAGGGGTGGTGCCCTGGAAGTCGAGGTTCGGGGTCTCCGGACTCTCGGCCGGTGTTTCGGACATTTCCGTTCCCTTCAGGATCTCGGCCCGGGGTCGCCGGGCCACGCCGAGATCATCTGTCGAGTGCGGTGATTCGGCAAGGGCCTCAGGTCACGTGCGGGCCGCTGATGTAGCGCCCCTGGGAGTCGTACGGCCAGGCGTTCGGTTTACAGCCGTCGAGGCCCTTGATCTGCTGCATCATCGCGGGCGCGAGCTTGCCGGGGCCGGGGCAGCCCTCGTGGCCGTGGCCGAGGCTGTGCCCGACCTCATGGTTGATGATCAGGGCGCGGTAGTCGGAGATGGGACCGGTGAACGTCGGGGAGCCCAGGATCCACCGCCGGAGGTTCACCACCACACCGCCGGGGACCTCGCAGTTCAGCTCGTTGCCGGTGTCCAGGTGGATGGCGGCCAGGCAGAGCGCGTCGGCGGTGTCGGGCGTGGCTATCTTGATGACCAGGTCGGCGCTGCCGGACGACACCTGGCGGAAGCCGTGCTTGCCGTCATGGGCCCAGCTGCGGGGGTCGGCGAGGATCGCCGCCACCTCGTCCGCCGCCTGGTCGGCGGAGACCAGGATGCCGTCCTCGACCTGGACCCGGTACGTACGGATGAGGCCCTTGCCGACCGTTGAGCCGTCGCCCTTGCCCTTGCCCGCCTTGAAGGTGCCGGGGCCGGACTTCGGTACGGACGTCGACTTGCCGCCGCCCTTCGTCACGCTGGGCGACGTGGATGCCTTGGGGCTCTTGGCGGCAGCGCTCGGGGACACGTCCTTCGACGCGGTGGCGACCGGGGAGGACGCGGCGGGTGCCGCGGTCGGGGCCGACGCGTCCGCGACGTCGTCGGAACCACCGCTCCACCACGCGGCGACACCGCCGACCAGCAAGGCCAGCACGGTGAAGGTCAGCAGCAACCGCACACGCCGTTGGGCGCGCCGACGCCGGCGCGCGGCCTGGCTCCGGCTCCCCCGACGGCTGGGGCCTCGCTGTCGGTCGCCGCCGGCCACCGGTGCGTGATGGGTCAAAGCTCCCCCTGAAGGCGCCACCGGAGTGGCGGCCTCCCCGGCCGCCGACTGCTCCCACGGTGCTCACAGACAATGACGCTCACAATCACACATGGGTTCGGTCCAACGCCAAACCGCATGAATTTTTGTCAGCTTCTGCTGCAATTCGGGGGCAATCGGCGACCGGACGGGAGAAGGCGGCATCAGCCCAATACGTGGGTGACGTACGCGAGTTCCCTCACGCGTCGCACCACTGGTGCCGCCGGAGATCCCGTCGCCGGTTCCGTCAGCTGAGGGTGTCCGCCGCGGTCGGCGAGCTGTCGCGGAGGAAGGACGAGCAGCGCTCGTACTCCTCCTGCTCGCCGATCGCCTGCGCGGCGCGGGCGAGGGCGTGCAGCGCGCGCAGGAAGCCGCGGTTCGGCTCGTGCTCGAACGGCACCGGGCCGTGGCCCTTCCAGCCGGCCCGGCGCAGCGCGTCGAGGCCGCGGTGGTAGCCGGTGCGCGCGTAGGCGTACGACTCGACGACCCGGCCCCCTTCGAAGGCGTCGTCGGCGAGCTGGGCCCAGGCCAGAGAGGAGGCGGGGTACTTCGCGGCTACCTCGGAGGGCGCCGCCCCGGAGGCGAGCAGCTCGCGCGGCTCCGGGTCGTCGGGCAGATGGGTCGGGGGCGGACCCCCGAGAAGGTCTTTGTGAATGGCCATGCGTTCCAGTCTGCCCTGTCCCGGACAGCGCGCAGCCCCCCGGGCCGGAACGGCGGACCCGGGGGGCTGCGTGCGGAGCGGTACTGCGCGGTCGTGCCACGGAGCGGCACTCCGCAGTGGCGCCGCGAATTACTTGATCTTGTTGCCCGCGGAGCGCAGGTTCTCGGCGGCGACGACGACGCGCGCGGCCATGCCGGCCTCGGCGGACTTGCCCCAGACGCGGGGGTCGTAGACCTTCTTGTTGCCGACCTCGCCGTCGACCTTCAGCACACCGTCGTAGTTACGGAACATGTGGTCCGCGACCGGGCGGGTGAAGGCGTACTGCAGGTCGGTGTCGATGTTCATCTTGACGACGCCGTTCTCCAGGGCCTCGTTGATCTCCTCGATCGTCGAGCCGGAACCGCCGTGGAAGACGAAGTCGAAGGCGTTGGCCTTGCCGTGCTTCTCGGCGACCGCGACCTGGAGCTCCTTGAGGATCTCCGGGCGCAGGACGACGTTGCCCGGCTTGTAGACGCCGTGCACGTTTCCGAAGGACGCGGCCAGCAGGTAGCGGCCCTTCTCGCCCAGGCCGAGGGCCTCGACGGTACGGAACGCGTCGTCCGGGGTGGTGTAGAGGGAGTCGTTGATCTCGTGCGAGACACCGTCCTCCTCGCCACCGGTCGGGGTGATCTCCACCTCGAGGATGATGTTGGCCCTGACGGCCTGGGCGAGCAGCTCCTGCGCGATGGCGAGGTTATCGTTGAGGTTCTCCGCCGAGCCGTCCCACATGTGGGACTGGAAGAGCGGCAGACGGCCCGCGGCGACACGGTCCTGCGAGATCTTCAGCAGCGGACGGACGTACGCGTCCAGCTTGTCCTTCGGGCAGTGGTCGGTGTGCAGCGCGACGGTGACCGGGTACTTCTCGGCCACGATGTGCGCGAACTCCGCCAGCGCCACCGCGCCGGTGACCATGTCCTTGCTGTACTGGCCGCCCAGGAACTCCGCGCCACCGGTGGAGATCTGGATGATGCCGTCGCTCTCCGCCTCGGCCAGGCCGCGCAGCGCGGCGTGCAGCGTCTGCGACGAGGTCACGTTGATGGCCGGGTAGGCGAACTTGCCTGCCTTCGCCCGGTCGAGCATCTCGTTGTAGACCTCGGGGGTTGCGATGGGCATTTGTCCGCTCCTCGTGATGTGCGGGTCCTGATACTGCGGTACGACGTCTTTGTCGGCACCATCCTCCCAGAGAGCCGCTGGAACACCACCTCGGTGCACACCTCGCATGCGAAGGCCCCCTGAACGTTCCACGTGGAACGTTCAGGGGGCCGGTGGATCCGCAGGTCAGAAGGCCCTTCCCGCCGCTGAGCAAGCGCAGGAACGAGACTCAGCCGTGACTCAGCCGAGGTCGAGGTCGGCCAGCGAGTAGGCGGCGAGATACGGCAGCCCGGCCGCCTCGATCGCCGGGGCGGCGCCGCGCTCCACGATGACGGCGACGGCCACGACCTCGCCGCCGGCCTCACGCACCGCTTCGACGGCGGTCAGCGGGGAGCCACCGGTGGTCGAGGTGTCCTCGACGACCAGGACGCGTCGGCCCTTGACCTCGGTGCCCTCGATCCGGCGCTGCATACCGTGCGCCTTGGTCGCCTTGCGGACGACGAAGGCGTCGAGCCGGCGGCCGCGGGCGGCGGCCGCGTGCAGCATCGAGCCGGCCACCGGGTCGGCGCCGAGCGTCAGCCCGCCGACGGCGTCGAAGTCGAGGTCCTTGGTCAGATCGAGCATCACCTGGCCGGTCAGCGGCGCCGCCTCGCCGTCCAGGGTGATCCGGCGGAGGTCGACGTAGAAGTCGGCCTCCAGCCCGGAGGAGAGGGTCACCTTGCCGTGGACCACGGCCTTGTCCTTGATCTGCTGCAGCAGGGCCTCGCGCACGTCACTCATAGCGTCGAGATTAGCCGCCGCGATCGGCTCGGGCGGAATCAGCCCAGCCGCTCCCAGGACCAGACCGTCGTGATCTCCAGCGGATCGATCGGGGTGACGAGGCGCGGCAGCGTGTTGAGGCCGTTCGGCGGCCCGGACTGCGGCTCGACGCACACGGCCTCGGGCTGCTCGTCGTAGACCACGACCCATTCGGCCGGGCTGGTCACCCGTACCCGCAGCTCGCCGGGCCAGGTCAGCGACACGTCCACTCCGTCCGGCATCCCGAAGCAGTCGTCCCACGGTCCGGGCTTCGGCTCGGTCCGCTTGCCCGTCGGCAGATGGTCGTCGCCGCGCTCCTCCTGCCACTCCGGGCTGAAGTCGATCTCGGCGTCGCGGCCGCCCTGTCCGAGGTTCCGCAGGAACCAGGGGTGCCAGCCGGCCTGCGCCGGGAAGGAGTCGGCGGACGCCTCCACCGCCAGGGTCATCCGCAGCTCGTTCTCGCCCAGCTCGAAGGTCTGCGTGACGCGGCCCGGATACGGCCACGGGTCGGCCAGGTCGAAGTAGTAGGAAGCCGCCGAGTCCGTTCCGGGCGGACCGTCGTGCCACGCGGTGTGCCGGCCCGTGCCGTGGATCGCGTGCGGAGCTGCGTCCACCGGCAGTTGGTGCACGATCCCGCCGTTGCGGAACCGGCCGTTCTCGGTCCTGCCGCACCACGGCACCATGATGAACGAGCCGTACCGGTCGCCCTGGCGCAGCAGTTCGGTCCCTCCGACCGTCAGCGAGGCGATCCGGCAGCCGTCCTGCGGCACCACGGTCAGTTCGGCGTCGCCCGCCGTCAGTTTCTTCCCAGTCGTCACCCTATGAGCGTAGGGCCTGACCCTCGATCATGTGTGCTCAGCACCCACCTACCGGCGGCGGCGCAGCACCCGGCCCACGACGACCGCGGAGGCCACCAGGACCGCGGCGGCGGGTGCGGCCCAGCGGAGGGTGGCGGTGGTGGAGGTGGTCGCCGCGGAGGGCGCGGGGGCGTAACGGCCGCGGGGCGGAGCGTGGTCGACCTCCTCCGCGCTGCGGCCGATCATCGTGCGGCGGGCGTGGGCCGCCTCGGCCGGGGGTTCGAGGTCGTCGAGCTCGGCCGCGGTCTCCGGGACCTCCACCTCGACCTCGTTCAGGTCCACCTCGACCAGCGCGATCTCCTCGGCCGGGTCCGGCTCCCCGCCCTCGTCGGCACCGTCGAGGCCGTCGACGACATCGGGTTCCTCGGGCAGTCCGGGGAGCCCGGCCGTCAGTTCCGCGGTGAAGCGGTCGAGCAGCCGGCGGGCCGCGGTCTCGCGGGCGGGGCCGTCGAACGTACCGAGCCGCCCGTCCGCGGTCGCGGTGCCGGTGAAGGACAGCATCGTGCCGGGAACGGCCTGGTCGGCCTCCTCGACGAGCACTCCGAGCGAGAACTTCACGGTGCCGGTGCCGCGCGCCTCCGCACCTTCGCCCTCGACGGAGAACCCGCCGTCGCGCTCGGTGACGCGGAGCGAGCCGCGGTAGGTGATCGTCGAACCGCCGGCCCGCACGCGCAGCCGGCCGGTGAGAACGTCCCCGCCGGGGTCGGGCTGCCAGCCGGGCAGGCTCGCGGCGACGCGGGCCGGGTCGGCGAGTGCCTGCCGAATGGTTTCCGCCAGGACCGGAACGAACACCTCATGCTCCATGCGGGGAGCCTACCGACCGTCGGCCGCCCAGGTCACCGGGTCGCACCGGCCGGACCGGACACAGGCCCGAGCCAGGCCTGCGAGCCGGACCGGAACCGGACCCGGAAGCGGACCCGGCAGCGGACCCGGCAGCAGGCGCGGAGCCGGGTCGCCACCCCACTCAGCCGCCCACCCGTGGCCGCATCAGTGTGGAAGGCGCGAGTCCGCTCTCGCGGGAGGCCCAGGCGGCCTCGCGCAGTGACCGCAGGGCCGCCGGGGTCAGTGAGCGCAGCGGTGGCGCGTCCGGGGCGAGCCGCAGCTCGGGCCGCTCGCGCGACGCCAGCACGAAGCCCCAGTCGGTGGGCCCGTCACCGGTCCTGCCGGACCAGCGGTCGGGTCCCGACGGTGGCCCGCAGTCCCGCCCGCCGGTGAGATACGGCACGGTGCGCAGCCCGGTGGCCCGCAGCGTCGCGTCGATCGTCCAGTAGGTGTGCCGGGCCGAGCTCGGCGAGCCGGCATGGACGGCGAGCCGTCCGTCCCGGGCCAGCGCGCGGCCCGCCAGGCCGTAGAACTCCTCGGAGTACAGCTTCGCGCTGCGCGAGATCCCGGGGTCGGGCAGATCGGCGAGGATCACGTCGTACGGCCCCGGGCGGCCGGCCCGGAGCCAGTCGAAGGCGTCGGCGGTGACGGTGCGGACCCGCGGATCGGCGTAGGCGTGCCGGTTGAGCGCGACGAGGTCGGCGTCCGTGCGGGCGAGCCGCACGAGCTCGCCGTCCAGGTCGACGACGGTCACCGACGTGACGTCCGGGTACCGGAGCACCTCGCGCAGGGCGAGGCCGTCGCCGCCGCCGAGGATGAGGACGCGGGAGTGCGGGCCGGCCATCGCCGGGTGCACCAGCGCCTCGTGGTACCGGAACTCGTCGGCTCCGCAGACCCGCAGCCGCCCGTCGAAGAAGAGCTGGACGGGGGCGCCGGAGCCTCCGGTCAGGACTATCTCCTGCACATCGGTCTGTTCGGCGACGCGCACATCGCCGCCGTACACCGCGCGCCGCGCGGCCTGTTCGAACGGGCCGGCCGTGAAGGCGGCGCCGCCGAGCACCGTCAGCACGCCGAGGTTGGCGACGAGCAGCCAGTTGCGGGCGCTCGGGGTCAGGTCGTTGCGGAACAGCCACAGCACCATCGCGGCGCCCGCGACCGCGTTCACCGCGCCGGTGACCAGCGCGCCGGTGAGCTGTCCGAACGCCGGCAGCAGCAGGAACGGGAAGGCGAGTCCGCCGGCGAGCGCGCCGACGTAGTCCGCGGCGAACAGATCGGCGACGGCGCCGCCGGCATCCTGCCGGCGGATCCGCTGGATCAGCGTCATGAGCAGCGGGATCTCGGCGCCGATCAGCACCCCGATGGCGAACGCGCAGCCGATCATCGCCGGCCGCGCCATCCCGAACCAGGCGAAGCACGCGTACAGCGCCATCACCGAGAGGCCGCCGACCAGCGCGAGCGCCGCCTCCACCCCCGCGAAGCCGACGGCCGCGACGCACCGTATCCGCTTGGCGAGCAGGGAGCCGACGCCCATGGCGAAGACCATCACCGACAGGATGACGGAGGCCTGGGTGACGGAGTCACCGACCAGGTAGGAGGCGAGCGCGACGAGTTCGAGCTCGTAGATCAGGCCGCAGGCGGCGCAGACGAAGACGGCGGCGAGGACCAGTGCACGGGCCGGCCCGACCGGTACGGGGAGCCGCACGGCGGACCGGCGGCTTGACTGGTCGATCATGAATGAACGCTATGTCAGGCTTGCGGTCGCATTTGTCACCCACAGGGGTGCATTTTGAGGGCACTTGACGTCACTTGAGGGCGCGATGAGTACCACCACGGCTCGCAAAAGTGCGCTCCGAGCGCCGGCACCGAAGCGCACTCCACCCGCGGCCCGCCCGCCGTACGGCTACGGAAGGGCACTGACGCGCGACCTCGTCGCCACCAACCGCCCTTCCTGGGGATAGGCGTGCCAGGTGCGCCAGCGGACGCTGCCCTCGCTGTGCTGGACGAGCATCGCGGTGAACGCGTGCGGATCCCCGGGAAACGTTCCCGCGAGACCGTGCGGATGATCCGCGACCAGTGCGAGCAGTTCCTGCGCCCGGCCCGCGAAGGAGCCGCGCGACAACGTCTCGACGCGTGCCGCGAATTCGTAGTCCCATATGCCGATCCGTTTGGCGACGCCAAAAGGGAGCGGAGTCTGACTTCCCGGGATGCAGGCGACGGTTTCCGAACAACCGCCGCCCTCGGATTCGATGAGTACCTGGTGGGAGGCGCCGAGCAGGCGCATCTGCACCTGCACGGGGGGCTGGTCCGCGCCGCTGAGCTGGAGGTCGAGCACGGCGAGCGCGGGGAGCGCTTCCCTGCCCAGGCACCAGGCCAGGTCTCCGGCACGGGTATCGGTGTAAGCGGTCTGGAGAGTGGTGAGCATGGGTCGGCTCCGCAAGCACGCAGTGGATGATGGGCCGACCCGCACCAGGTGGTGGATCTGGCGGGAACGTACGTCGGCTCGTGCCCACGTGGGGTCCGGTAGATACGGAATCATGAAACGCGGGGTGCCTTCAGCCTTTTTACCCATCTTCGCGCTCTTTACATCCCCAGGAGCGCGTATCGGTTCAGGTGTTCACCAAAACTGCGCCCGGCGGGTGACAGTTCCACCGGGCGCATATGCGAATGGGCATGGGCCACATGCAATTCCACGGATCAGCTGCTACCGCAGCCGCCGCCTCCTCCACAGGACGAACCCCCGCCACACGACGAACCGCCGCCACAGGAATGCCCGCCGGCGCAGGAGTGGTGACCGCCCCCGCCGTGGTGGCCGCCGCGCCCGGAGCCGCCCCCGTCCGAGCCGCCGAAGGCCCACCAGCTGCCGCCTCCCGCCGTGGCGCTCGCGCCGTCCGCGCCCGCCCGGCCCCGTCCGCGGCCCCGTCCCTTGCGCAGGTTCACCGATCGGCTCCGGCGCTGCAGTTGCATCGCTATGGCGATGATGACCACTACGGCGACCAGACCAATGAGGAATGCACGCATCTTCCCCGCCCCCCGTCTTCCTGAGCTGTGATGTTGTTCGTGCGACGGTGATGCCCCCGCCGAATCGGATCGAAAGCAGAGTTGAGGAAGTCCAGAGGTTCGAAAACTTCTCAGCGCGCCCGCACCAGCTGGTCGACGGCGGTGCGTACCGATTCCTCGCGCTTGCAGAAGGAAAATCGGACCAGCCAGGAAGGGGCGTCCTGCCCCTGGTAGAAGGCAGACGTCGGAATGGCGACGACGCCTGCCCGCTCCGGCAGTTCCCGGCAGAACGTGACGCCGTCCGTATAGCCCCAGGGCCGTACGTCCGCCTGCAGGAAGTACCCGGCCTCCGCGCGGTACGGGCGCAGCCCGGCCTGCTTGAGGCCGTCGCTCAGCAGATCGCGGTTGGTGCGCAGGGTGCCGCGCAGTTCCGCCGCCCACTCCTCGACGGAACCGAGCATCCGGGCCAGCGCCTCCTGGTACGGGGTGCCGGAGGCGTAGGTGAGGAACTGCTTGACGGAGCCGGCGGCGGCGACGAGCGGCGCGGGTCCGCAGATCCAGCCGATCTTCCAGCCGGTGACGTTGAAGGTCTTGCCCGCCGAGGAGATGATCAGCGTCCGCTCCCGCATGCCGGGCAGCGCCGCGATCGTCCGGTGCGGGGTCTCGTCGTAGACCAGGTGCTCGTACACCTCGTCGGTCACCACGATGAGCGAGTGTTCCCGGCAGACGTCGGCGATCGCGTCCAGTTCCGCGGCCGTGAACACCTTCCCCATCGGGTTGTGCGGGGTGTTGAGCACCAGGACGCGGGTTCTGGGCGTCACGGCGGCGCGCAGCGCGTCGGCGTTCATCACGAAGCCGTCGCCGTCGGCCTCCAGCGGGACGCCGACCAGCGTGGCACCGCTGAGCCGGGCGGCGGCGGGATAGGCGTCGTAGCAGGGGTCGAAGGCCAGGACCTCGTCGCCGGGGTCGCAGAACGCGAGCAGCGCCGCCGCGATGGCCTCGGTGGCGCCGGTGGTGATCAGCACCTCGCCGTCCGGCCGGTAGTCGAGCCCGTAGCGCCGCAGCTGGTGTTCGGCGACGGCGGTGCGGAGCGCCGGGAAGCCGGTGGCGGGCGGGTACTGGTTGTTGCCCGCGAGCACGGCCTCGGCCACGTCCTTGAGCAGCGTCGCGGGGCTGGCCAGTTCCGGCACTCCCTGCCCCAGATTGACGGCCCCGGTCCTTCTGGCCAGCTCCGTCATCTCGGTGAAGATCGACGTTCCGACGCCCCGCACCCGCGCGGCCGGACTCCACTCACCCATGCGTTCCCCATCCCTGAGCCACGTCCCGAGCCACTTCCCTGGGCCCACCACAGGAGGCTCACGATATGCGGCGGGGGACGGTGTCAGGGGGAGACGGGGTGAGGGGAGACGGTGTGCGGTGGGGGCTACTCGACGCGGTCCGGCTGGAATCCGCCGTTGACGATGTCGTGCGCGACATCGCTGAGCAGCCGGCGCTGGGTGCGGGCATGGCGGCGCATCGCGCTGAAGGCCTCGTCCACGGTGGTCCCCCAGCGGGCGGCCAGTACGCCCTTGGCCTGTTCGATCGCTATCCGGCTGTGCAGCGCGGTGTGCAGCTGGGCGCTGAGGTCGGCGTGCCGGCGCAGCGTCTGCTGGTGCAGGATGCCGATCGTGGCGGCGTCGGCCAGTGCCTGCGCCAGCCGGACGTCGGCACTGCTCAGCGGGGTCGCGCCGGCGCGCAGCAGGAGCAGCGAGCCGATCACCTCGCGCCGCAGCCGCATGGGCAGAGCGCAGACCACGCCGTATCCGGCGCGGCGGGCCTGGCCGGCGAAGTCCGGCCACTGCGGCGTCGAACGGGCGACGTCGAACGGCCCGACCGGTGATCCGGTGCGGTAGCAGTCCAGCGCGGGGCCCTCGCGCTGGTTCAGCGCCAGCAGGTCGGAGAGCTCGGCGCGGTCGTCGGAGGCGGCGGCCGGGTGCAGATCGGCGCCGGGCAGCGCGAGCATGATCGCGGCGGCCGACACCTCCAGGAGCTCCAGGCACCGGGTGGACAGCTGATGGAGGAACTCGATGATGTCGAAGTCGTCGATCAGCGTGTCCGCCAACTCGACGAAGGTGTCGGCCAGCCGTTGTTCGCGATCCATGATCGCCTGCCTTTCTGCCGCCGAACGTGGTTCCGAAGCCGTGCCGTGCGCCGTCCCGTCCCGCTCCGTCGCGCCCCCACCTCATCCCGCTCCGCCGCGCCCCGCCCTGTCCCGCCCCGTCCCGCCGCCGCCTTCCCGCCCGGTCCTTCACGATGCGGGATCGCGCGGCAGCTGCAGGCGGTTGCCGATGATGTCCCGGGCGACATCGAGGATGGGGCGGTCCGACGCGTACGCGTGGGCGCGCAGCCGCACCAGGGCATCCGGCAGCGGCACGTCCAGCCGGACGCTGCTGATCCCGGCCGCCTGGTGCACCTCCGCCCGGTGCAGGTCCCCGAACCCGGTCAGGAACCCGCTCCCGAAGCCGCCGCCGGTGGTCCTGCCGGTCCCGCCCCCACTGCCGCCCGGGTGCCCCGTCCCGGCGGCGAGAGGGGCGGGGCCCGTATCGCGCGGCCCCAGCGCCAGCAGGTAGACGGCCATGGCGTCGGCGATGGTCAGCGCGTCCGCGACGGCCCGCTCGCCCAGCGGTCCCGGCCGCCGCCGGTGGCCGGTCATCCCGCCGCAGCAGATCGCACCGAGCCGTAGCGGGAAGGCGAAGACCGCGAGCACTCCGGAGTCGACCGCGGCGGGGACGAAGGCGGGCCAGCGCTCCCCGAACGCGCGCTCCAGATTGGACTCCAGGTTCAGCGACCCGTCACGGGCGGCCTCCACACTGGGGCCCTCGCCGAGCGTGAACTGCAGATCGTCCAGCCGCGCGCTCCGCTCGTCGCTGAACCACAGCAGTTCCGTGCCGTCCGAGGCCACCGAGATCGCGATCCCGTCGACCCCGAGCACCTCGGCGCAGAGCCTGGTCCAGTCACGCGGCGGTCCCTGACCACCACTCAGGACCAGGACCCGGATCAGTTCAGCGACTTGGGAATCCACCATCCGAGCTTCCCGCGACGAGCCGCTGCCCTGCTACCGCGCCCAACGATGTTTTCCCGGCGCCTGATTGCGACACCGTCCGAATCCAGAATGCCCCGGCCCCCCGCGCCGGGCAAGGGCGTCCGCCAAGTGGGTGGAATGCGACTCGGCGTGCGCCCGGGAGCACATTCCTCAGGACGATCACCGCATAGTCGTACCGTCATTCCCGCCGCTCCGAGCGGAGCCGGGCGGACCCGACGGCGCCCCGACCGGGCACGGAAGGAGCGGTACGGTGCACACGGCCGAGCCGGTCTCGTCCAGCCCCCGAACCACCGGGTCGCACCCCGCACCCGACGCGCAGCCCGGCCGCTCCCCCGCCTGGCGCGGCTCCCTGCGCCGGGCCGCCCCCGCCCTGGTCCTCTTCGCCGCCACCCGGCTGGCCGGCGCCGTGCTGGTGACGGCGTGGGCGGTGCACGCCGGACTGCATCCGCGCAGTCTGTTCGGGCAGAGCTGGGACGCGCGCTGGTACGAGCGGATCGCCGAATGGGGCTACGGGACGTTCTTCCCGTCCGCCGTCACGCAGGGCATGAGCTTCAGCGATCTGGCGTTCTTCCCGCTCTACCCGGCGCTGATCAGGGCCGTCTCCGCCGTCCTGCCCATCGGCCCGGTCAACACCGCCCTGCTGATCTCCTGGGGCGCGGCCGCCCTGGCCGCCTGGGGGATCCACGCGATCGGCGAGCGGCTGTACGGCCGGCGGGCCGGGATCGCCCTGGTGCTGCTGTGGGGGCTGCTGCCGCACTCCGTCGTGCTGACGATGGCGTACACCGAGCCGCTGCTGACCGCCTGCGCCGCCTGGGCGCTCTACGCGCTGCTCACCCGGCGCTGGCTCGCCGCGGGGGTGCTGGCGCTGCTCGCCGGGCTGGCCCGCCCGAACGGCGTCGCGGTGGTGGCCGCCGTCGCCGTCACCGTCGCCGCCGATGCCTGGCGCCGCCGCCGGGAGGGGCTGCCGCAGGACCGGGCGGCCTGGGCGGCCGTGCTGATCGCGCCGCTGGGCTGGTGCGGGTACGTCGGCTGGGTGGGCCGGCAGACGGGCCGGCCGCTGGGGTACTTCGACGTGCAGCGCCGCTGGGGCTCGGAGTTCGATTTCGGCCGAAATTCCGTGGAGTACGTCCGGCATCTGATCCTCGACCGCGAGCAGCTCATGAGCTACATGGTCGTCGCGATCACCGCCGCCGCGCTGGTGCTGCTCGCGCTGGCGCTGCTGGAGCGGATCCCGCTGCCGCTGGCGGTCTACGCGGGGGTGCTGGTGCTCATCGCGCTGGGCGGCTCGCACTACTTCGGATCCAAGCCGCGCTTCCTGCTGCCGGCCTTCCCGCTGCTGGTCCCGGCCGCCCTGGCACTGGCGAAAGCCCGGCCGCGCACCGCCGCCGTAGCGGTGGCCGCATTGGCCGGGCTCTCGTTCTTCTACGGGACGTACCTGCTGACGGTCGTCTCCGCGCCGGTCTGATCCGGCGTTTCCGATCCGGCGTGGTTCAACCCAAGATCCACAATCCAAGATCCAAGATCCGGGCTGCGTCAGGCGTCGTCGCCGTTGGTGCCTTCGTCGCCCTTGGCGCCGCCGTCGGCGTCCACGTCCTTCTCGAGTCCGAGGGTCTCCACGACCCACTTGTCGAACTCGATCGAGGCGCGTACCCAGCTGACCGTGCTGGAGACGAAGTGCTCCAGGTTGACGCCCAGGCCGATCAGCATCTGCGCCTCGCCGATCAGACGGACGGAGCCGTCGTCGTGCGTGTGCGTGTAGACCTTCGGCCACAGGGTGCGGCGGTTCCAGTCGTCGATGACCTCGTGCAGCTGGGGCTTGTCATCGACGGTGTACGGCCGGTCGTAGAAGGTCCGGACCGCGAAGATCTGCTGGTCCTCCTCGCCGCGGAACATGAAGTACGCGCGGAATTCCTCCCACGGCGCCGCGAGGTCACCCTCGTCGTCGACGACGAACTTCAGCTCCATCTGTTCGAGCAGCTGCTTGACCAGGTCCTGGTCGGGGATGACCGCGCTGGCGGCGGGGCCGTTCTGCTCGGGGTCCGGCTGGCCCCCGAAATTAGGAATCGAGGACGGATCGATGCTCACCGTGAGTTCCCTTCGTACGGATTCCTTCCATCCTCCCCCATGCGCCGAGGGGTCTGGCAACCCCCGGCGGATCCACGCCGGGGGCAGCCTGCTCAGACCGTCTTGGACAGGGACGGGGCAGGGCCGACGATCAGGCCCTCACCCGCCCGGTCGACCCGTACGGTGTCACCGTCGACGACCTCGCCGGACAGGATCGTGCGGGCCAGCGGGTCACCGATCGCGGTCTGCACCAGGCGGCGCAGTGGCCGCGCGCCGTAGGCCGGGTCGTTGCCCTCGTCGGCGAGCCAGTCCAGGGCGGCGTCGGTGACGTCCAGGACCAGCCGGCGGTCCCGCAGCCGGTCGGCGAGCCGGTCCGTCTGCAGCCGGGCGATGTGCCGCAGCTCCTCCTTGTTCAGCGCGCTGAACACCACGATGTCGTCGAGCCGGTTCAGGAACTCCGGCTTGAAGGACATCCGCACCGTCTCCAGGACGCTCTGCTTCTTCTCCGCGTCCCCGAGCACCGGGTCCACCAGGTACTGGCTGCCCAGGTTCGACGTCAGGATCAGGATCGCGTTGCGGAAGTCGACCGTGCGGCCCTGGCCGTCGGTGAGCCGGCCGTCGTCGAGCACCTGCAGCAGCACGTCGAAGACGTCGTGGTGCGCCTTCTCGACCTCGTCGAGCAGCACCACGCTGTACGGGCGCCGCCGGACGGCCTCGGTGAGCTGGCCGCCCTCCTCGTAGCCGACGTACCCGGGCGGGGCGCCGACGAGCCGGGCGACGGAGTGCTTCTCGCCGTACTCGCTCATGTCGATGCGGACCATGGCGCGCTCGTCGTCGAAGAGGAAGTCCGCCAGCGCCTTGGCCAGCTCGGTCTTGCCGACGCCGGTGGGGCCGAGGAACAGGAACGATCCGGTCGGCCGGTCGGGGTCGGAGATGCCCGAGCGCGAACGGCGTACGGCGTCGGAGACGGAGCGGACGGCCTCGGTCTGGCCGATGAGCCGGCGGCCCAGCTCGTCCTCCATGCGCAGCAGCTTCTGGGTCTCGCCCTCCAGCAGCCGGCCGGCCGGGATGCCGGTCCAGGCGCCGACGACGTCCGCGATGTCGTCCGGCCCGACCTCGTCCTTGACCATGGTGTCCTTGGCGGCGGCCGCCTCGGCCTCGGTGGCCTCGGCCAGCTCGGCCTCCAGCCGCGGCTTCTCGCCGTAGAGCAGCTTGGACGCGGCCTCGAAGTCACCGTCGCGCTGGGCGCGCTCGATGTCCGTGTTCACCTCGTCCAGGCTCTCCTTGATGGCGCCGACGCGGTTCAGGCCCTCCTTCTCCTTCTCCCAGCGGGCGGTCAGGCCGCGCAGCTCCTCCTCCTTGTCGGCGAGGTCCTTGCGCAGCTTCTCCAGCCGCTGGACGGAGGCGGGGTCCGTCTCGTTCTTGAGTGCCATCTCCTCCATGCGCAGCCGGTCGACGGCGCGCTGCAGCTCGTCGATCGCGACGGGTGAGGAGTCGATCTCCATCCGGAGCCGGGAGGCGGCCTCGTCCACCAGGTCGATGGCCTTGTCCGGCAGGAACCGGGAGGTGATGTAGCGGTTCGACAGGGTCGCGGCGGCCACCAGCGCCGAGTCCGCGATCTGCACCTTGTGGTGCGCCTCGTACCGGCCCTTGAGCCCGCGCAGGATCGCGATGGTGTCCTCGACGGACGGCTCGGCCACCATCACCTGCTGGAAGCGGCGCTCCAGCGCCGGGTCCTTCTCGATGCGCTCGCGGTACTCGTCGAGCGTGGTGGCGCCGACCATCCGCAGCTCACCGCGGGCCAGCATCGGCTTGAGCATGTTGCCCGCGTCCATGGCGGAGTCGCCGCCGGCGCCCGCGCCGACGACCGTGTGCAGCTCGTCGATGAAGGTGATGACCCGGCCGTCGCTCTCCTTGATCTCGGAGAGCACCGCCTTGAGCCGCTCCTCGAACTCACCGCGGTACTTGGCGCCCGCGACCATCGCGCCGAGGTCCAGCGAGACCAGCCGCTTGTTGCGCAGCGACTCGGGCACGTCACCCTTGACGATGCGCTGCGCGAGGCCCTCGACGACGGCGGTCTTGCCGACGCCGGGCTCGCCGATCAGCACCGGGTTGTTCTTGGTGCGGCGGGACAGCACCTGGACGACCCGGCGGATCTCCTGGTCCCGGCCGATCACCGGGTCGAGCTTGCCCTCGCGGGCGGCGGCGGTGAAGTCCGTGCCGTACTTCTCGAGCGCCTTGTAGGTGCCCTCGGGATCCTGGCTCGTCACGCGCTGCCCTCCCCGGGCGGACTCGAAGGCGTCCAGCAGCTTCTTGGCCGTGGCCCCCCGCTGGACGAGCAGCTCGCCGGCCTGGCCGCCCTTGACGGCGATACCGATGAGCAGGTGCTCGGTCGAGATGTAGTCGTCCCCGAGGTCCTTCGCGCGCTGCGACGCGTCCGCGACGACGGCCAGCAGGTCACGGTTGGCCTGCGGGGGCGCGACCGTGGCGCCCTGGACGACGGGCAGCGCGGCGATCAGCCGCTCGGTGCCCGCGCGCAGCTCCGCGGCGTCGGCGCCGACCGCTGCCATCAGGTCCACGATGTTCTCGTTGTCGGCTCCGCCCAGCAGGGCGAGCAGCAGATGTGCGGGGGTGAGGTCCGGGTTCCCGGCGGACACCGCGTGTGCGTTGGCGGTGTTCAGCGCTTCCCGGCTCTTGTTGGTCAGCTCCGCTTCCACGGCCACCTGCAACCTCCTGTCGGATCACTCATTCAAGTTGAGTCTATGCCACTCAACCCTGGAACGGTAGCGTGCATTCCCATGGCCCGAGACCTACGCAACCCCGAATCCGCGTACCTGTCCTTCTGGCGCGAATATCACCTGTGCACCCTCACGACACCACGCCCCGACGGCAGCCCGCATGTCGTCGCGGTCGGCGTGACGTACGACCCCGAGGCCGGCCTCGCCCGCGTGATCACCAACAAGGCGAGCCGCAAGGTCGCGAACATCCTGGCCGCGGGACCCGACGGCGCCCGGGTGGCCGCCTGCCAGGTCGACAAGGGCCGCTGGGCCACCCTCGAGGGCGTCGCGACCGTCAGCACCGATCCGGAACGCATCGCCGACGCCGTCCGGCGCTACGGCGAGCGCTACGCGCGGACGCCCGCCTTCAACCCCGACCGCGTCGTCATCGAGATCGCGCTGACCCGCGCGATGGGCAGCGCCTGACCCCACCCGCCCCAGGGCCGTCCGCTCCGATCCCAGCAGCACCACCAGCACCTCCCGTCCCGCGTCGATCTCCCAAGGGCCTGGCGGCACTTGTACGTGACACGGCATCATGTCCCGTGCGGTGGAACGGCCGACAACGGGGAGAGTGCTGTGGCGCGTGTCTTGGGGATCGATCTCGGAACGACCTATTCCGCGATGGCGGTGGCCGACGCGTCGGGTGCGGCCACCATCGTCAGGAACCGTGAGGGGGAGAACATCACCCCGTCCGTGGTGATGTTCCAGGGCGACACGGTCGTCGTCGGATCCCAGGCCAAACGCTCCGCGATGACCGCGCCCGACCACGTCATCCAGTTCGCGAAGCGCTACATGGGCGAGCCGAACGCCATCTACACCTCCGAGTCCGGTGTCGCCTACCGGCCCGAGGAGATCTCCGCCCTCGTCCTGAAGCGGCTGCGCGAAGACGCCGAGATGATGCTCGGCGAAGCCGTCGACCAGGTCGTCATCACCGTCCCCGCCTACTTCGACGACGCCAGGCGGCGCGCCACCCAGGACGCCGGCCAGATCGCCGGCTTCGAGGTGCTGCGCATCGTCAACGAGCCCACCGCCGCCGCGCTCGCCTACGGGCTCGACCGCGTGGACGACGGCGAGGAGATCGGCACCGTCCTGGTCTACGACCTCGGCGGCGGCACCTTCGACGTGACGGTGATGCGCGTCGTGGACGGCGACTACGACGTGATCGCCACCGACGGCGACCGCAACCTGGGCGGCTTCGACTGGGACGGCGTCCTCATGGAGCACCTCAACGGGGCGTTCACCGCCGCCGGCGGGCGCGACCTCACCGACGACGGCGCGCTGCTCGCCGAGCTCCGCGACAAGGCCGAGATCGCCAAGCGCACCCTCTCCAACGCCCCGCAGGCCGTCGTCATGCTCTCCGCCGACGGCCGGCACGAGCAGATCCGCATCACGCGCGAGAAGTACGAGGAGCTCAGCGCCGACCTGCTGGACCGCACCCGCATCATCACCGAGGGCGTCCTCACGGACGCCTCGCTCACCTGGGCCGGTATCGACCGGGTGCTGCTCGTCGGCGGCTCGACGCGGATGCCGATGGTCGCGGACCTGGTGAAGCGGCTGTCCGGCAAGGACCCCGAGCGCGGTATCAACCAGGACGAGGTCGTCGCCCTCGGGGCGGCGCTGGTCGGCCTCGACGCCCAGGTGCGCGGCGAGCAGGCCAAGGAGAAGAAGAAGTACATCGGCAGTGGTGCCGTCGTGGAGACCTCGCCCGGCGACGGGCTCGCCCGGCTCACCAAGGGCAAGATCAAGTCCATCAAGGACGTCACCTCGCAGTCCCTCGGCATGGTGGCCACCCATGACCACGACCACTCGCTGCAGTACAACTCGATCATCGTGCCCCGCAACACCTCGGTCCCCACCCGCCGCAGCGACACCTTCCACACGCTGGCCAACCAGCAGACGAAGCTGCGCGTCGCCGTGACCGAGGGCGACGGCGAGGACCTGGACTACGTCAAGGTCGTCGGCGAGAGCACCCTGCAGATCCCGCCGTACCCGGTGGGCGCCCCGTTCGAGGTCTTCTACTCCTACGACGTCGACGGGATCATCCACGTCGAGGTCAAGGACGGCACCAGCGGCAAGTGGCTCGGCGAGTTCGAGGTCGAGCGGCTGGACAACCTCACCTCCCAGGAACTGGACGCGCTCAGCGACCGGGTCGCGCGGATCTCCGCGCTCTGAACTCCGCACACGCCTGATCCTTCGCGCCGCCCTCTGACCGGAGTCTCAACCCCATGACCAGCACCGGCGAATTCCGGGACTACTACGCCGAGTTCGAGCTCGACCCCGCCGACAGCGCCGAGGAGCTCGGCAAGAAGCTCGACGTCCAGCAGCGCGCCTGGGCGGGCAAGGCCAGCCGCGCGCCCAGCGCGGACAAGCGCCGCGAGGCCGAGGACCGGGTCGCCCAGATCACCGAGGCCCGCAAGGAACTCCTCGACCCGGCCCGCCGCACCGCGTACGACACCCGGCGCACCCAGCGGCTGCGCGCCCCGGAGCCGAAGGCGAAGCCGCAGCAGCGCTCCGGCGGCAAGTCCCTCCCCGGCCAGCAGGGCGGGGACGCCCCGCGGACCCGCGACTGGCTGGAGGCCGCCCGCACAGAGGTCCGGCGCGGCAACCCCACCGCCGCCCTCTACGAGGCCCAGCAGGCCGTCCACTTCGACGACACGAACGCCGACGCCTGGCAGCTGCTCGGGGCGCTGCACCTGGACGCCGGGGACACCGCCGCCGCCATCCAGGAGTTCCGCCGCTCCATCACCCTCGCGCCGCGCAACGCGTACAGCCACTTCCTCATGGGCAGAGCCGGCCGCGCGGTCAACGACCTCCCGACCGCGATCACCTGGCACCTGAAGGCCTGCGCGCTGGAGCAGGACAACACCGAATACCGCATCTACCTCGGTGACGCCCTGTACGCCGCCGGCCAGTACGACGAGGCCCTGCAGCACTATGAGCGCGCACTGACCGACCAGCCGGAGCACGCGGGGCTGCGCAACCAGATCAGCTCCATCTGGTCGCTCCGCGCCGAGGGCGCCAAGACCTACCACCCCTTCACCCAGCAGCGGCTGATCACCTCGGCCGAGGCCGCCCGCCGCATCGACGGCATCGTGGACCAGGCGCTCGCCGTCCAGCCCACCGACCAGGAACTCGTGCAGAAGCTCCACACCGACCAGGCCGCCGCGCGCTACGCGACGGGAAAGACCTGGCGCGGGCGCAAGAGCATGTTCGGCGTCGTGCTGATCTTCGTCATCATCGCCTACGCCCTGCCCGATGGCGGCGTCGCGAACTGGATCAGCAACGTGCTGCTGCTCGCGACGATCGTGCTCCTGGTACGCCTCGGCTGGAAGCCCCGCTGGTGGCACGCCCGCAAATCGCTGCCCCCGAACGCCGTACAGCCGGACTGGAGCCAATCGTGAGCATTCCGCCGCCGCACCCGGAGGCGCCCCCCGGCATCCCGGCGCCCGCCGCACCGCCCGCGCCCGCTTCCCCGGGCCCCGACGTGCTCAACGTCGTCGCCGACGCCGTCGACGGGCTGCGCGACGAAGTCGCCGCGCTCGGCGACCAGTTCCGCCGCCGGCTGCTCAACGACCGCGAGACCCGCCGCTCCGTCGAGGAGCTCCACCAGGAGCTCGACCACACCCGCAAGCTCGCCGAGGGCCGCACGGTCCAGCCGCTCCTGTACGACCTGGTGCTGCTGCTCGACCGCGTCGAGCGCGAGACCGACCCGTTCGCCGACTCCGTCCGCGCCGAGCTCTCCACGGTCCTGGAGAAGTACGGCATGACGCGGATGCCGATCGAAGCGGGCGTCTTCAACCCCGCCACCCAGGAGGCGGTGGGCACCGTACCGGCCCTCAGCCCCGACCTCGTGGGCCACGTGGCACGCATCGTGCGCCACGGCTACGCGATGGGACCCCGCCTGATCCGCGCCCAACAGGTGCTGGTCCACGCGGCCGAGTAGTGGTTCTGTTGCGCGTCAGCGCGCGAGGTGATCGAAGGCGCCGGCCTTCGCGGCGCGGAGTAGCGCGCGGAGGGCGGCGGGGGTGGTGGTTATGACGGCCAGGGGGTCGTCACTCTCCCGGAGGTGGACGAGGCCTGTGTCGCCGGCCGCCACCTCGACGCAGTCGCCGTTGCCGCCACCGCTGAACGAGGACTTCCGCCACGCGAGCTCGGACATCTGACCCCTTTTCACATGCTGTACATGACGTGCTGGATGAGACTCAACGAGTCGCGGGACTCGTGCGACTCCGGCTCGGACTCCGGATCCACCGCGTCGAGCGCCAGCACGGACAGCCTTTCGAACATCTTCGCGTATTCGTCGAGGTGCTGGCCATCCCGCAAGAATACGGAGTTCAGCGGGTGCTCCAGGTGGACGGTGTCCAGTCCCGAGGTCGCCCCGCCGAAGATCCCGAAGGAACGGCTGAAGGCCGAGTATGCACCCGCCTCGTACGGGAAGACCTGCACGAAGACGTTGGGCTGCCTCGCAACCTCGATCAGTCGCAGCAGCTGTCGGCGCATGGTTTTCGCGCCGCCGACGCGGGTGTGCAGCGCGGCCTCGTGGATGATCGCCCGGTAGGTGACCGTCGAGGGCGCCGCCAGAACGCTCTGGCGGGCCATGCGGAAGTCCACATACCGCTCCACGCGCTTCGCGTCGTGTTCCGACTCCGAGATCACCGCCCGTGCGTAGTCGGCGGTCTGCAGCAGGCCGGGCACGATGAGCGACTCGTGGATCCGGATTCCGGCCGACCGTGACTCCAGTTCGGCAAGGTCGGCGGCCACCGGGGCAACCACGTCGCGGAACTCGTCCCACCAGCCTTTGCCCCGTTCCTGCGCCATCTCCATCAAGCCGTCGAAGAGCGGTCCTTCCTCGCAGCCGTAGGCGCGCAGCAGCTTGTACAGACCGTTCCGCGGTACATCGACCCGGCCTGCCTCGATGTGGCTGATGCGCGTCCGCTCCACACCCAGCACAGCACTCGCCGCGTCGCCGGCCAGCCCGGCGTGGCTCCGCAACTTCCGAAGCTCGACTCCCAGTCGACGCTGACGCTCGCTCGGGGTACTCCTCGGCGGCATGTGAACCCTCCTCGTGACCGAGGGCAGTCTGCACGTCCGGCCACCCTCGTTCCACCGATCAACTCGCACACCACTCTTGCGGGTTGAATTTCGCGGACACACTTGTAACTCTACGGAAGCTGTCCCTACCTTCGTAGCGACCCGCCCATCGCGACGGAACCGGAAGTGCATCTGCCCCAACGGTAGTTGGGGCAGGCAGAGCCACCATCCTCGCGTGGGCCCCCGCCCCACGGAAGCGCGAACCCCCATGACGAATGGAACCGACTTCTCGCTCGTCTTCCCGCCCGACCCCGTATGGGTCCGCTCCGCCCGCGAGGGCGTCCGTACGCTGCTCACCGCTACCGGCGGCGGAGCCGAACTCTCCGATGTGGCGTTACTGCTGACGTCCGAGGTCGTCACGAACGCCGTGCTCGCCTGTCGGCGAGCCGGCACTCAGGCGCGCCTGACGCTCTTCGCCGAGTGCGCAACGCCCGGCGCGTTGCGGGTGCTGGTCACCGATGACGCGCCGGGGCTGCCGCAGCCGCACGCACGGCCCGGGGGCGAGGAGGAGCACGGGCGCGGGCTGCCGTTGCTCAGTGCGTGTGCGACGGCGTGGGGGGTGTGCCGGCACGGGCCGGGGCCCGGGAAGGGCGTCTGGTTCGAACTGAGTTGATCGTCAGGCTCATAACCCAAGCCGCCCCGGCCGCGTGGGCTTACCGTGTGCCGTATGGGGGAGCAGAAGCCAGAGGGGACCGGCGTCGTGGTCGTGGACGGCCGGAACCGGGTGTGGGTCGAGAAGGGCGCGGTGCACTGGCAGCGCGGCCGTAGGACCACCGTCGTTCCGGGAGCACGGGTACGAGAGGTCCGCCGCCACGAAAAGGGGTTGAGCCTGCTTCTGGCCGATGACGCGAAGGAGCCGACCCCCCTGACACTGCGGCACAGGAATCCAGAGGTACTGGCCGCCCTCGCCGCGGACATCGACGCCATCATCGAGGACAGCGCCGAACGGCAGCCGGAGGTCCGCGAGGACACCGCACCGTCCCAGCTGCGGCGGGCGGTCCACGCAGCCGGCGGGTGGATCACACACGTTGTGCGGCACGGTCCGCCGTGGCAGCGGTGCGCGCTGGCCTACGTCGTGCTCGGGGCACCGATCATGCTGCTGATACCGGTTGAGCCTCGCACTTCGGGACTTGAGGCATGGGCCATGTCGCTGCCCGGACTCGCACTTCTGGGCTTCTGGGCGGACCTGTCCGAGTTCCGCACCCACCTGATCGTTGGGTGGCGTGGCGTAACGGCCCGTGCGGAGTCCACCCGTAGTGACACCGCCGAGGACGACGCCCCCGACTACACGCATCGCTTTCGGACTCTCGACGGTGACGCACGCGAGCATCAATCGCACACCGCTGCCCGGAGAGGCGAGATCCGCTACGACCCCCGCGATCCCCGTCGCGTGGTCGTTCCGACCCGGATCAAATGGCTGTCGGAAATCGCGCTGGGGTTCTTCCTCGCCGGCGCCTGGGGCGTCCTGCTCGTCACACCACTCATCGTGTGGCTTCTCGCGCTCCCCAGCAGGCTGTAACCGCCGTCACCGCAGCCGTCTCCCGCTGCGGTGACCGCTCTGCTAGGGCGTGGCGTCGGCGCCCGTGTCCGCGGTGACCTTGGCCAGGAAGACGTCGAGGTTCCGGATCGTCCGGGCGATCTGCTCGTCCAGGGTGAGGGTCTCCTCGAACCGCTGGGCCGTCGCGACCTTCTTCTTGCCCCGCACATACAGCGAACAGGCCAGGTCGGCGCAGATGTACGTGCCGATCGTGTTGCCGTTCCGGCCCTCCGGGCCGGCCTTCGGGGCGACGAGGAGGTCGACGCCGCCGCTCGCGTGGTTGGTGACGCACAGCGAGCAGAGGCTGGTGCGCAGCATGTTGCGGCGGGCTCCGCCCGAGCTGCGCAGCGCGATTCCGGTGAGGCCGCCCTCGTGGGCTGCCACCAGGTAGCCGCGGTCCGGGGCTCCGGGGTCGCGCCAGCCGAGGAAGTCGAGATCTGCCCAGGGCAGGTCGGCGAAGTCCCGGGGCAGGTTGAGGCGGCGTGCTTCTCCCTTGGAACAGTTCACGAAGGAGGCACGGATCTGCTGTTCGACGAGCGGTTCCATAGTGCCTCGACGCTAACAGCCGGGTCCGGACATGTCGTCCGGATATTCGGGGGGGGCGGCCCGGTGGCACGGCCTGTGACACGACGAAGCCCGGCACCCCCGAGGGGATGCCGGGCTCGTACACAAGAGCGACTAATCGTTCCGCTTGGGACGCCAGACGACCAGCGCGGTCGTCTGCTTCTCCTGGTACGGGACCAGGTCGCGGCGGTAGGAGGCATGCACGGCGGCCTCACGCTGCTGGATGGCGGCCGACATGCCTTCGGCGGCCACCGCGAGCTCGGCGATGCGCGCCTGGAGCGCGGTCACCTGGTTCTCCAGCTCGATGATGCGCTTGATGCCGGCGAGGTTGATGCCCTCGTCCTGCGACAGCCGCTGCACCTCGCGGAGCAGCTCGATGTCGCGGGCCGAGTAACGGCGGCCACGGCCGGCGGTGCGGTCCGGGGAGACCAGGCCGAGCCGGTCGTACTGGCGCAACGTCTGCGGGTGCAGCCCGGAAAGCTGGGCCGCCACCGAGATGACGTAGACCGGTGACTCCTCGGTCAGCTGATACGGGTTACGCATCCGACCGCCCCGCATGCCGTCCATGTCATGCTCCCTTCGCGGCCTTGAAGAGTTCCGCCCGCGGGTCGAACTCCGCTGTGGCCTCCCGGTAGGACTCCAGCGCGTCGAGCGCCTTGCCCTCGGTCTTCTCCGGTACCGCGACCTCCACGGTGACCAGCAGGTCACCACGGCTGCCGTCCTTGCGGAGCGCGCCCTTACCGCGGGCCCGCAGAGTACGCCCGTTGGGCGTGCCCGGGGGCAGCTTCAGGGTGACCGGCGGACCGCCGAGGGTCGGTACCTTGATCTCGCCGCCGAGTGTCGCCTCCGGGTAGGAGACCGGCACGGTGACGGTGAGGTTGTCGTCCTTGCGTCCGAACACGGGGTGCTTGGCGACATGGACGACGACGTACAGATCGCCGGCCGGGCCGCCGCGCTCGCCCGGTGCGCCCTTGCCGCGCAGCCGGATCCGCTGGTTGTCGGTGACACCCGCGGGAATCCTGACCTGCATGGTGCGGGAACTGCGGGCGCGCCCGCTGCCCTTGCAGACGTCGCAGGGGTCCTGGGCGATGAGGCCGCGGCCCTTGCAGTCCACACACGGGTCGGTGAGCGAGAAGCCGCCACCGCCGCCGCGCGACACCTGGCCGGTGCCGACGCAGGTCGGGCAGACCCGGGGGGTGCCGTTCTTGTCGCCGGTGCCGGAGCAGACCTTGCAGGGGGCCTGGCTGGACATCCGGAGCGGGACCGTGGCCCCGTCCACCGCCTCGGTGAAGCTGAGCGTCACCTCGGACTCGATGTCCTGGCCGCGACGCGGCTGGACGCGGGTGCCGGTGCCGCCGGCGCCCCGGTTGAACAGACCGCCGAAGACATCGCCGAGACCGCCGCCGAACCCGCCGGCCTGGCCGGTCTGCGTGCCGCCGCCCTGGGCCCCTCCGAAGAGGTCGCCGAGGTCGAAGCCGAAACCGCCCTGGCCGCCGGCACCGCCGGGACCGCTGCGCAGTCCGCCGTTGCCGAACAGCGCGCGGCCGTCGTCGTACTCCTTGCGGCGCTTGGCGTCGGACAGGACGTCGTTGGCCTCGGAGATCTCCTTGAAGCGCTCCTCGGCCTTGGCGTCGCCCTTGTTGGCGTCCGGGTGGAACTCGCGGGCGAGCTTCCGGTACGCCTTCTTGATCTCCGCCTCGGTCGCGTCCTTCGGGACGCCGAGAACCTTGTAGAGGTCCTTCTCGTACAAGTCCCTGCTGATGCTCATCCTCGCCGTCCCTCCTTCCCGTGTGTCGCGTCAGCCCTCGTCCGGGCCACCGCTCTCCTCGTCAGCCTCGTCCTCACCCTTGCCCGCCGCGCCCGGCTGGGGCTCGGCGACGGCGACGCGGGCCGGGCGGATGGTCCGCTCACCGATCCGGTACCCGGGCTGCAGGATCTGCACGCAGGTGGTCTGCGTGACATCCGGCGAGTAGCTGTGCATGAGGGCCTCGTGCACCAGCGGGTCGAAGGGCTCGCCCTCCTTGCCGAACTGCTGCAGACCCAGCTTGGCCACCACGGTCTCCAGCGACTCGCCGACGGACTTGAAACCGCCGACCAGCTCGCCATGATCCCGCGCGCGGCCGATGTCGTCGAGTACCGGGAGCAGTTCGGTCAGCAGGTTCGCGACCGCGACCTCCTTGACCGCGATGCGGTCCCGGTCCACCCGGCGCCGGTAGTTCTGGTACTCGGCCTGGAGCCGCTGGAGGTCCGCGGTGCGCTCGGTGAGCGCGCTGCGGGACTGGTCCAGCTGGGCCTTCAGCGCTGTGATCTGATTCGCGTCCCCGGCCGGGGCCGCCGGCTCCGCCTCATCGGCGGAACCGGCGGCCTTCGCCGCTTCGTTGTCGGGCGTCGCGCTCTCGGACTCCGCGGCATCGGAGGGGACGTCGGGCTCCTTGTCGAAGCCCTTCGACTCCTCCGTCACGCGGCACCGTCCTTCGGCTTGTCCTCGTCCACGATCTCGGCGTCGACGACATCGTCGTCGGCCTGGGCCTGGCCGGCACCCGCGGCGTCCTCGGGACCGGCGGCGCCGGCACCTTCGGCCTGGGCGTTGGCGTAGAGCGCCGTGCCGAGCTTCTGGCTCGTGGCGGCGACCTTCTCGGTGGCCTCGCGGATCGCGGCGACGTCCTCGCCCTTGAGCTTCTCCTTGAGGTCCGCGACGGTCGTCTCGACCTCTTCCTTCACGTCCGCCGGGAGCTTGTCCGTGTTGTCGGCGATGAACTTCTCCGTCTGGTAGACGAGCTGTTCTGCCTGGTTACGGGTCTCGGCGGCCTCGCGGCGCTTGTGGTCCTCTTCGGCGTACTGCTCGGACTCGCGCATCATGCGGTCGATGTCGTCCTTCGGCAGCGCGGAGCCACCGGTGACGGTCATGCGCTGCTCCTTGCCGGTGCCGAGGTCCTTGGCGCCGACGTGCATGATGCCGTTCGCGTCGATGTCGAAGGTGACCTCGATCTGCGGCATCCCGCGCGGGGCCGGCGGCAGACCGGTCAGCTCGAACATCCCGAGCTTCTTGTTGTACGCCGCGATCTCGCGCTCGCCCTGGTAGACCTGGATCTGGACGGACGGCTGGTTGTCCTCGGCCGTCGTGAAGATCTCGGAGCGCTTGGTCGGGATCGTGGTGTTGCGCTCGATGAGCTTCGTCATGATCCCTCCCTTGGTCTCGATACCGAGGGACAGCGGGGTGACGTCGAGCAGCAGGACGTCCTTGACCTCGCCCTTCAGGACACCGGCCTGCAGTGCGGCGCCGATGGCGACGACCTCGTCCGGGTTCACGCCCTTGTTGGCGTCCTGACCGCCGGTCAGCTCCTTGACGAGCTCGGCGACGGCGGGCATACGGGTCGAGCCGCCGACCAGAACCACGTGGTCGATCTCGGACAGCTGGATGCCGGCGTCCTTGATGACGTTGTTGAACGGGTTCTTGCAGCGGTCCAGGAGGTCCGCGGTGAGCTGCTGGAACTGGGCGCGGGTGAGCTTCTCGTCCAGGTGCAGCGGGCCCTCGGCGGAGGCCGTGATGTAGGGCAGGTTGATCGAGGTCTCGGTGGACGAGGACAGCTCGATCTTCGCCTTCTCAGCGGCCTCACGGAGGCGCTGGAGGGCCATCTTGTCCTTGGACAGGTCCACGCCGTGACCGTTGGCGAACTGCTTCACCAGGTAGTCGACGACCCGCTGGTCCCAGTCGTCACCACCGAGGTGGTTGTCACCGTTGGTGGCCTTCACCTCGACGACGCCGTCGCCGATCTCCAGCAGCGAGACGTCGAAGGTGCCGCCACCGAGGTCGAAGACGAGGATGGTCTGGTCGTCCTTGTCGAGGCCGTAGGCCAGAGCGGCGGCCGTCGGCTCGTTGACGATGCGCAGGACGTTGAGGCCCGCGATCTCGCCGGCTTCCTTGGTCGCCTGGCGCTCGGAGTCGTTGAAGTACGCCGGGACGGTGATGACCGCGTCCTGGACCTTCTCGCCCAGGTAGGCCTCGGCGTCACGCTTCAGCTTCTGCAGGATGAAGGCGCTCATCTGCTGCGGGTTGAAGTCCTTGCCGTCGACGTTGATCTTCCAGTCGGTGCCCATGTGGCGCTTGACCGACCGGACGGTCCTGTCGACGTTCGTGACTGCCTGGCGCTTAGCGACCTCTCCGACGAGCACCTCGCCGTTCTTGGCGAAGGCGACGACGGACGGCGTGGTCCTGGCGCCTTCGGCGTTGGTGATGACGGTGGGCTCGCCGCCTTCGAGAACGCTGACGACGGAATTAGTCGTGCCCAGGTCGATGCCGACCGCACGTGCCATGGTAAATCCTCCAGCTGACCGACTTGAGTGGAACTGGCTCAAGGGTGCATCAGAGAGCGAAACCTGTCAACAGAGCTGAGTGGAGGCGACTCAACTCTTCGACTGTTCGATCGCTCACAGCTTCGGTTGCAGGGCTGTGACCTTTGGTTTCTTGCTGGTTTCGGCATCAGAACCGATCTTCACGCAGCGCCCGGAAGAGCGCACCCGCGGCCGGTCCGTGCGGCACCGTCACCGATCTGAGCCGGTGCCCGGGCCGCCCGCGGACCCCGTCCACGAGGGGGGAGAGCGGGTCGAGCGGGTACAGCTCGACGAGCGGATAGAGCTCGGGGATCGAGTCCAGTCCGGCGTCGGCGGTGACGGTCGCGGTCGCGAAGGTCCGCAACTGACCCCCGGTTCCCCTGCCGCCCTTGAGGTCGATCACCACGTGGTGATCGACCCGGATGCCGGTGAGCGCCTCGAAGGCGCGGATCGTGCACCCCGTACAGCCGGGGGTGCGCGCCATCAGGTCGCCGGGCAGGGTGACGGCGGCCGCCGTCCGCCGGGCGTCGGCGGACACATGGAGCAGGGTCACCGACGCCGACCGTTCGCCCATCACCAGGACGTTGCGCGCCTTGGGAACGAGCACCGGGGGACGTTCCTCCGGGTGCTCCGCGAGCACCCGGGCGGCGACCTCGTCGGTGCGGATGTTGCCGTTGAGCCTGCGGTAGGCCATCCAGCCGAGCGCCGCCGACACCCCCAGCAGCAGGGCCATCCCCAGGCCCAGGACCCGCAGCATCCTGCGGGTCCGCGGCGTCGTCACGGCACACTTCATGCCGTACTGCATTGCCGTATTGCTGAGCTTTCGTGCGCCTATAGTCGTATTTCCCACGAACGGATGCGGGCCCGTCGAACCGGACTCGTCGTTCGATCGGTCACACAGCGACACAGATCACCGGCTGGGCGGCTGTATGAGGCCGGGTATCCCGGGTAATCTCAGCGGGAGACCGGATAAGTTACCGCTTAGTAATCCCCGCTCGCGCAGGCCCGAGGAGCCCTCCATGCAACTCGCCGCGATCATTGTGTCGCTGGTCCTCACCGCGGTCGGCGTTGCGCTCATCAGCCGCGCCGTCGCGCAGATCTACCGGTTCATCAAGCTCGGCCAGCCCACCCCTGAGGGCTCCCGCACGGGCAACCCGGTGCAGCGCTCCAAGACCCTGGGCGTGGAGTTCGTCGGCCACACCCGTATGAACAAGTGGGGCGTCGTCGGCGTCGCGCACTGGTTCGTGGCCGTCGGCTTCCTGACCCTCGGGCTGACGATCCTCACCGCGTACGGCCAGCTCTTCAAGGCCGACTGGACGCTGCCGGTGCTGGGCGGCTTCCTGCCGTACGAGATGTACACCGAGTTCATCGCGCTCGCGACGACCGTCGGCATCCTGGTCCTGATGGCGATCCGGCTGCTGAACCTGCCCTCGCGGGCCGGCCGCAAGTCGCGCTTCGCCGGCTCGACGTCCTGGCAGGCGTACTTCGTCGAGTACGTCATCCTCGTCATCGGCCTCGCGATCCTGACGCTGCGCGGACTGGAGGGCGCGCTGCACGGCGTGGACCACTACGAGGCCGCGTACTTCGCCTCGTACCCGATCGTCGCGGCCTTCAAGGGGCTCAGCACCGGGGCGCTGCAGAACGCGGTCTACCTCACGGCGATGATCAAGCTCGGCGTGACGATGACCTGGGCGATCACCGTCGGCCTCAACACCGACATGAGCGTCGCCTGGCACCGCTTCCTGGCCTTCCCCAACATCTGGTTCAAGCGCGAGGAGTCCGGCGCGGTCGCGCTCGGCGCGCTGCAGCCGATGGCCTCGGGCGGCGTGCCGATCAACTTCGAGGACCCGGGCGAGGACGACCAGTTCGGCGTCTCCCAGATCGAGCACTTCTCCTGGAAGGGCCTGCTCGACTTCTCCACCTGCACCGAGTGCGGCCGCTGCCAGTCGCAGTGCCCCGCCTGGAACACCGGCAAGCCGCTCTCCCCCAAGCTCCTGATCATGTCGCTGCGCGACCACGCGCACGCCAAGGCGCCGTACCTGCTCGCGGGTGGCGGCAAGGACGCCGAGGGCAACGAGAAGGCCACGCCCGAGCAGCTGGCGAACGTACCCGCCGCCGCCCTGGCCGAGGCCGAGCGTCCGCTCATCGGCACCGCCGAGGAGAACGGCGTCATCGACCCGGACGTCCTGTGGTCCTGCACCACCTGCGGCGCCTGCGTCGAGCAGTGCCCGGTCGACATCGAGCACATCGACCACATCGTCGACATGCGGCGCTACCAGGTGATGATCGAGTCCGCGTTCCCGAGCGAGGCCGGGACGATGCTCAAGAACCTGGAGAAGAAGGGCAACCCCTGGGGCCTGGCGAAGAAGCAGCGCCTGGCCTGGGTCAAGGAGGTCGACTTCGAGGTCCCGGTCGTGGGCCAGGACATCGAGGACCTCTCGGAGACCGAGTACCTGTACTGGGTCGGCTGCGCGGGCTCCCTGGAGGACCGCGCGAAGAAGACCACCAAGGCCTTCGCCGAGCTCCTGCACATCGCCGGGGTCTCCTTCGCCATCATGGGCGGTGAGGAGAACTGCACGGGCGACTCCGCCCGCCGCCTGGGCAACGAGTTCCTCTTCCAGCAGCTCGGCCAGCAGAACGTCGAGATGCTGAACATGGCCTTCGGTGAGGACGCCGAAGAGGGCATCGTCGTCGAGAAGACCAAGAAGAAGATCGTCGCGACCTGCCCGCACTGCTTCAACACCATCGCGAACGAGTACCCGCAGCTCGGCGGCGAGTACGAGGTCATCCACCACACGCAGCTGCTGCAGCACCTGGTGGACGAGGGCAAGCTCGTCCCGGTCACCCCGGTCGAGGGCCTGATCACGTACCACGACCCCTGCTACCTGGGCCGGCACAACAAGGTCTACACACCGCCGCGCGACATCATCAAGGCGGTGCCCGGTCTCCGCAACGAGGAGATGCACCGGCACAAGGAGCGCGGCTTCTGCTGCGGCGCCGGCGGCGCGCGCATGTGGATGGAGGAGCGCATCGGCAAGCGCATCAACAACGAGCGCGTGGACGAGGCGCTGTCCCTCAACCCGGACATCGTCTCCACCGCCTGCCCGTTCTGCCTGGTGATGCTCTCCGACTCGATCAACGGCAAGAAGAACGACGGCAAGGCGAAGGAGAACCTGCAGGTCGTGGACGTCTCGCAGCTGCTGCTGCAGTCGGTCAAGACGCCTGTGGAGCCTGATGTCGAGGGCCCGGACGACGAGGGCTCGGTGGAGGAGCCCGCGGAGGCGGCCAGCAACTCCTGACGTGACACGCAGCGGGGACGGCATGCCTTGAGGGGCGTGCCGTCCCCGCTCTGTTTCCCGTTCCCGTGCCCTAGCTGATGCCGAGCGCCTTGAGCGCTGTGGCGAACGCGGTGGCGTCGTAGACGGCCTTCTCCGGCGTGACCTTCTTGCCGTTCACCAGGACCGTCGGGGTGCCCTGGGAGCCGGAGGCCTCGAAGGCCTTCTCGGACGTCGCCACCCAGTCCTTGTGGGTCTGGTCCTTGACCGCCTTCTGGAAGGCCGTGGTATTCAGGCCCTTCACGGTGTCGGCGATCTTCAGCAGGACGGCGTCGGTGAAGCCGTCGGCGGGCTCCTCGGGCTGGTTCTCGAAGACCGCGGAGTGGAACTCGGGGAACTTCCCCGCGTCGACGGCCGCGCGCATCGCGTTGGCCGCCTTCTTCGAGCTGCTGCCGCCGAAGTTCGCGTCGAGGAAGGACGCGATCGTGTACTCGACCTTGACCTTGCCGTCCTTCACCAGCTTCGCGAGCGCCGAGCCGCCGCCCTGCTCGAAGTGCATGCAGTACGGGCAGCGCGGGTCCTCGTAGACCTTCACCGTGTTGGGCGCCTTCGGGTCGCCGACGACGATCGCCGTACCGTCCGCGGCCATCCGGGCGGGGAGTTGCGAGAGCGTGGCCGGGTCGACGGCGCCCTTGGCACCGCCGTCGTCGTTGGCTCCGGCCTGCGCCCCGGACTTCGCCCCGGACTTCGCGGATGCGGCGGAATCGGAGCCGGGTCCCTTCGCCGACCCGGATCCCGACCCTGATGACCCGCAGCCGGCCGCCGTCATCGCGAGCACCGCGGCGGCGACGGCCGCGATTCCCGCGGTTCCCGCGGTTCTGACGTTACGGGCGGTACGTACGGCCATGGAACGGCTCCTTCTGATGTGACTGCTGCGTCCCGGAAGTCCCGAGATGTCCTACCGTCTAACGAAGCTAAGTTCCCACCAGCCCCACCAGCCCCGACATAAGTCACATGAATCAGGGCCAAAGGTCCCCCAAAGCCCCTGTCGTGACGTGTCACAGGTTGGCAGCAAAGCCCCCCTGAGAACCGGCCTCCCGGCCCGGCGCCCAGCGGGAACCGGTACGTTCGATGACGTGGCTGGATTCAGGAATCGACGCGGACGGGACCACGGCGGGCAGCAGGCGCCCCAGCACGGTGGGCCTCAGAACTACGGACAACCGCAGGGTTATCCGCAGGGCTACGGAGGCGGGCACGCCGGCGCCCCGTCGGGCGAGCCCGAATACTTCGGCGAGCCCGCTCCGGGCCAGGCACCGGCACCGGCACCGGCACCGGCGTACAACGACAACCCGGGCCACACCCGCGCCTTCACCCTCCCCGGCTCCCCCGACCAGTTCGCGCCGTACGCCGGCCCGGACCAGGGCGGCCCCGGCAACGACAACATCGCCACGTACCGCGCGGGTCAGACCACCGCACCGCCCTCCGGGCCCCGGCTGCGCTGGAAGCAGCTGATCAGCGGTATCGCGCTGCGCCCCGGCCACACCTTCTGGCAGATGCGGGACTACGCGGTCTGGGGCCCGGCCCTGACCGTCACGTTCCTCTACGGCCTGCTGGCGGTCTTCGGCTTCGACGCGGCCCGCGAGGACGTCCTCAACGCGACCGTGTCGTCCAGCGCCCCGTGGGTGATCAGCACCGCGGTCGCCGTCACGCTCAGCGGCCTGATGCTGGGCACCGTGACGCACGCGCTGGCCCGCCAGCTCGGCGGCGACGGCTCCTGGGCCCCCACCATCGGCCTGGCGATGCTCGTCACCTCGCTCACCGACGCGCCCCGCCTGCTCTTCGCGATGTTCCTCGGCAGCGCCAACGGACTCGTCCAGATCCTCGGCTGGGTCACCTGGCTGGCCTGCGCGGCCCTGCTCACCTCCATGGTGAGCAAGTCCCACGACCTGCCCTGGCCCAAGGCACTCGGCGCGGCCTCGATCCAACTGATCGCGCTGCTGGTCCTCTTCAAGCTCCCGGTGATCTAGCAGTAAGGGGCGGCTCCCCTGGGAGCCGCCCCTTACGTGCATCACATCGGCCAGGCCTCAGGCGTCCCGAACCTGCCCCGCCCGCTTCACCACGGGCTCATCGACGGACCAGGGAAAGTTGATCCAGTCGTCGGTGCGCTTCCACACGTACTCGCACTTCACGAGCGACTGCGTCTTCTCGTAGATCACCGCGCTGCGGACCTCGGCGACATGCCCGACGCAGAAGTCGTGCACCAGCTTCAGCGTCTTGCCGGTGTCGGCGACGTCGTCGGCGATCAGCACGCGCTTGTTGCCGAAGTCGATGGCGTCGGGCACCGGGGCGAGCATCACCGGCATCTCCAGCGTGGTGCCCACACCGGTGTAGAACTCGACGTTCACCAGGTGGATGTTCTTGCAGTCCAGCGCGTAGGCCAGACCGCCCGCCACGAAGACCCCGCCGCGCGCGATCGACAGCACGACGTCGGGCTCGTAGCCGTCGTCCGCGATCGTCTGCGCCAGCTGGCGCACGGCATGCCCGAAGCCCTCGTACGTCAGGTTCTCCCGCACGGCCGCCATGTCAGACCTGCGTCCGGTGGAAGTTCATGAACGACCGCGAGGCCGTCGGCCCCCGCTGCCCCTGGTAGCGCGATCCGTACCGCTCCGAGCCGTACGGGTGCTCGGCCGGTGAGGTCAGCCGGAAGAGGCACAGCTGACCGATCTTCATCCCCGGCCACAGCTTGATCGGCAGCGTCGCCAGATTCGACAGCTCCAGCGTCACGTGCCCGGAGAACCCGGGGTCGATGAAGCCGGCCGTCGAGTGCGTGACCAGCCCCAGCCGGCCCAGCGAGCTCTTCCCCTCCAGCCGCGACGCGAGGTCGTCGGGGAGCGAGATGACCTCGTAGGTCGACGCGAGCACGAACTCACCCGGATGCAGGATGAACGGCTCGTCGCCCTCCGGCTCGACCAGCCGGGTCAGATCGCTCTGCTCCACCGCCGGGTCGATATGCGGGTACCGGTGGTTCTCGAACACGCGGAAGAGCCGGTCCAGCCGCACATCGATACTCGACGGCTGCACCATCGACTCGTCGAAGGGGTCGACCCGCACCCGTCCGCTGTCGATCTCGGCCCTGATGTCCTTGTCTGAGAGAAGCACGTCCCGAAGGTTACGCGGACGACGCGGCCCCGGCCCAATCCTGACCGGAGCCGCGCGGCATCACTTGCGCTACTTTCCGTTCTCCACCGGCACCGCATGCCGCAACCGCGCACAGCGCGGACACCTCAACAACCGCCCGGGACCCAGCCGGCCGACACCCAGATTCTGCATCGGGAACGACGCGGTGCTGAACACGTGCCCCTCGGCACAACGAACGACGGTGCGATCCATCGCTTCCCTTCCCCAACTTCCGTGGACGACAAAAGCCACATTAGGGGATGAGCCGGGCCATCTTCCACGCGCCGCTCCGACGCCCACGCTACGCCCCAACCCCCGCCCCCCGGCCCCCCACCCCGCCCCACGACAACACGAAGGCCCCGGACGAAAACACGCCCAGGGCCGACCATGCGGTACAGTGTGCGACGGTGCTACGCCCCAAACCGGCGTGCCGCGCGAGTGTAGTTTAATGGTAGAACATGAGCTTCCCAAGCTCAGAGCGCGGGTTCGATTCCCGTCACTCGCTCCACACAAAGCCCCAGGCCAACGGCCCGGGGCTTCTTTGTTGTCATCGGGCGCGGCTACGGAATCAGAACGCATAGCCCCGAGCCACCCAGTAACGCCAGTCTGCGACCCCTTGCCGCGTCAGGCCCTCGGCGTCCACGGGCTCCAGTTGGGAGAGCGGGATGCCGAGATCGTGGCCTTGCCATTGGACCCGCACGAAGATCTCACGCTCACACTCCTCCTCCGGCGCCATGCCCATCACCTCAACCTCCTCGTCGACACGCGTTGGCGAAATGATCCGCTTCGTCGTGCAGCGGGCAATGAAGGGGAAAGCAAGAGCCTCTTCCAGGTAGTAGTACCACCCCATGGCCTGCTCCTCAGGGCCATAGGCATCAACGATGACCTCATTCACGATGCGTTGCTCGCGTTCATCATCACGGGGCTGACCCGGCATTCACTGTCTCCGTCCTCTTCAGCTCGACACGCGATGACGTGACAGCATCCGGGTCTCCGGGCCTCGGGCAGAAGGGTTTCCCGCACGCTGCCGGTGTCACCGTGCGCGGGGGCAGGCCCAGCTCTGTGATCATCCGCATCAGATGGCGCATACTGCAGTATGCTTCCCCTATGTCTGCCACCACGCGCATCACGGTCACCCTGCCCACCGAGCAGGTGGCTGAACTCAGAAAGCTGACCGACAACGTCTCCGGCTACGTGGCCGAGGCAGTGGCTCGCCAGATCAGACATGAACTGCTCGGCCATGACCTGCGACGCCATCAAGAGGAACACGGCGCCTTCACAGACGAAGAGCTGGCCGAGGCTCGCGCCAAAATCCTCGGCTCAGACGCGTCCGCCAACCGCACGGACGCCGCGTGAGCACGCACTTCGAGACCGTTGTCCTGGACTCGGAAGGACTGTCAGCGTGGATCGCGCAGGATCGGAAGGTCCTCGCAATGCTGCAGGTGTTTCACGAGATGGGAGCCGACCTGGTCGTCGGCGCCAACACCATCGTGGAAGTCAGCCACTCCCGGGTGAACCTCCCACGTCTGAACTGGGCCCTGTCCCGGGTCAAGGTCGAGCCGGTCACCGAGCAGGCGGCCAAAGCGTCGGCAGAACTGCTCAAAGGAGCGGGATTGCACGGTCACAAGTACGCGATCGACGCCACCGTGGCGGAGGCTGCTCTGCGTCAGCCAAGTCCAGTAGCGGTGCTGACTTCCGACATCGACGACATGACGAAGTTCTGCGGCGGCAGTGTGCGACTCATCCGCCTCTGACACACCCACCGGCTCAGCCGAAGCGACTGCCGCGTATCCGGGGGCATGCCCTATCCGTGCCCCAACGGGCGGTACAACGGGGTCAGCGGCGGGCATAGATATCGACCCACAGCAGTGCTCAGAGGTGGCGTTTTTGCAGGTCAGTAGCCCTGTCGAGCTACCAAGATCCTTTGATTCCCAAGCTCAGAGCGCGGGTTCGATTCCCGTCACTCGCTCCATTCAAAGCCCCAGGCCGGCGGCCCGGGGCTTCTCTATTGTCTAGACCTCTTCACCCCACCTGATGTCGATCTTCCGGCACGAAATGCGTTCTGGCGCCAGGTGTGGGTTGACCGCGTTGACCTGCAAGGTTCTCGGGGATCGGAGTTCGTGAACTCGCTGCTCGGCCTGTTGCTCACGAACGAGGTTCAGCCGACCCGGCAGGTCAGGTCCTTGCCCGGGAGCCTGCCCGTGGCCAGGTAGGCCATGGCACTCGTGTCCGCGCAGGGATTGCTGCCGTTGACGATGTGCCCCTCCCCGCCGGCGACGGTGACCATCCGGGAGCCGTGCAGTGCCCGGTGCATCGCCCGGCCTCCGGCCAGGGGCGTCAGGGGGTCCCACTCGCTCTGCACGATGAGCGCGGGGACCTTGTTGTTCACCGTCGTTCTGGGCTCGCTGCCCGGCTTCCAGAAGGCACACGGCTTGATGTTGGCGTCGAAATCGCCGGACAGCGGATACCGGGTCCTGTCGCGGATCGCGTCGTGGCGGTATTGCTGCGGATCGCTCGGCCATGACGCCCGGGTGTCGGCGCACAGCACGGCCCAGGCGCTCGCGTCATCGTTGTCCGGGGGAACGTCGCGAGTGGACACCGGAGGGACGGGGCCCGGTGCCTGCCCGGAGGTCCTGGGCTTCTTGCCGTCGGCCGTCTCCTTCAGTCCGGCGACCCAGGCGGCGGCCTGCTGGACGCGGGCGAACACGGCGCGCTGAGCGCGGATGCCGTCACCGGTCAACAGCGCCCCGCGATCCTCGATGGGGGTGCGGTCGGCCCTGTCGACGAGGTCCCAGAAGGTCTTGCGGACCTCGGCCGGTGTGCGGCCCAGGCCGTACGCCGTGTGCCGCCGGGCCGTCCACCGGGTCCACCGTGTGAACGCGGGCTCGGCCCTCTCGGCCATCGCGGTGAACATGCCGCGCCCGTAGCCCGCGGGGTCGGCCGCGCTGTCCAGCACGAACCGGTCGGTCCGCCGGGGGACCAACTGCGTGTAGACGGCGCCGAGATAGGTGCCGTAGGACATCCCCAGGTACGAGATCTTCTTCTCGCCCAGCGCGGCACGGATCGCGTCCATGTCGCGCGCGGTGTTGCGGGTGGTGAGGTGGCGCAGTGTGCCGCCCGCCGCAGCCTGGCACTTGGCGGCTACGGTACGGGCCCGCTCCACATCCCTCGCGAAGGTCCTGGCCTTGTACGGGCGTTCGGTGTCCCGGTCGTCGACGGTCAGCCCGCAGCTGACGGGAGAGCTGTGCCCGACACCCCTGGGGTCGAACCCGATGAGGTCGTACTGCCTCCTCACCTTCCGCGAGAGGCGCAGTGCCGGGTCCACGGGCATGCCCAGGCCGGGTCCGCCAGGTCCGCCGGGGTTGAGGAGCAGAACTCCGCGCCGCTCCTTCCCGCTGCCCGCCTTGATCCGGGATATCGCGATGTCGAGCGTCCTGCCGCCGGGATCGCTGTAATCCAGTGGCACTTGGAGAGTCGCGCACTGAAAGGAGGCGGGGCTGCCCGCATCGCACCACTGCCATCGGGGCTTGTGCTGCGCTGCGGTGGGCTCGGATGCGCTGAAGGCCGTTTCGGGAATCGACACCGAAAGAAGAGCCGCCGCGGCACCGGAAGCCAGCACAGACGCTATTCGTGAGTTCCGCATCAGGATCAGTTCCCCGTGAGTTGCTGGCTGACGCACTGCTTGTACTGCTGGAAACTGCCGGGCTGGTAGCACTCCTGCGTCTCGTTCGCGTACCAGACCATGAAGAAAGCAACCAGGACGGCTACCACGATCGCGACGGCCGACGCCACCACGCCGGTGATGGCCTTGCCCCGGCCGCTCCGTGTCGGCCCGCTTCTCACCAGGGCGACGATGCCGAGGACCAGGCCGACAACACCGAGCAGGCCGCCGAAGATGAAGACCGAGGTGCCCAGGCCGGTGACGCCCAACACCATGGCGGCTCCGGCCGGCCGGTTCTTGGGGCCCTGAGGGTGGGGGCGGTATGGGACCGTCCCGCCGGTCCTGGCCGGTGCCGTGTCGTACGGCGACATCTGGGTCCCTTGTGTGTTCATCAGCCATCCTCCGGTCGAGTGCTCAGGGGGCCGATTCTGGTTTCGGGAGACGTGACCGCACATCGCGTAAAGGCGGGAGGATTTCCTCCCCCGATCGGGGGAGGGCCCGGGCCCTCCGGCCGGTCATACTGGTCGGATCATGATCTGGGGAATCCGGCCGCTGCTGCGCGGCTCCACGTATACGGGTATGTTCCTCGCCTATTGCGGTGCCCTGGCGAGCATTCCGCTGCTGCCTTTCGCCATGCTGCCGACCCTGGTGTGGCCGTCCGCTCCCTATGGCGTGAAAGCCGTTCTGACTCTCCTGGTCTGGGCGGCGCTGATCGGTACGATCGGTCTGGCCCGCACCACGCGGCGGGCGCTGATCGCGTTCGTCCGCAGGCTGCTGGGGGTGCCGTTGCCGGATCCTGCGGCATCGGGCGGCGACCGCTGGCGGACTCCGCTGTGGCTGCTGCTGCACGTGACGCTGGGGTGGACGGGGGCACTGGTCAGTGGGGTGCTGCTGATCATGGGGGTGAGCCTTCCGTTCGGCTGGCTCCGTGGTGAGGCGGAGCTGAGTCTGTTCGGCTGGTCACTGCGTGCGGAGGGCGGCCGGCAGAACTGGACGCGGGGGCTGTGCTGCCTGCTGCTGGCCGCGGTGGTGTGCGTGGTGGTGACAGGAGCCCTGCGCCGGCTGGCGCCCAGGCTGCTGGGGCCCTCGGCGGCCGAGCGGCTCGCGCTGGCAGCCGAGCGGGAACAAGCGCTGGCCGAACGCAACCGGCTGGCTCACGAGTTGCACGACTCGATCGGTCACACACTGACGGCGACCACAATCCAGGCGGCGGTGGCGAGCCAGGTGCTCGCCACCGACCCGGCGACGGCGCGAGCCGCGCTGCGCAGCATCGAGGAGTCGTCCCGGGCCGCGCTGGAGGACCTGGACTACGTACTGGGTGTGCTGCGCGATCAGCGGGCGGAGACGGCACCGACCCGCACCCTGGCCAACCTGCCCGAGCTGGTCGACCGGCTGCGGCACGCGGGCGCGACGGTGGAGCCGGAACTGTCGGGCGACTGGGCGCAGGTGCAGGGGACGCTCTCCCGAGCGGCGTACCGGATCCTGCAGGAGGGCCTGACGAACGCGCTGCGGCACGGAGCGGGCGGTCCGATCGAGCTCCGCGTGGCGGCCACCCCGGACAGTCTTGAGCTGGGCGTGGTCAACAGGACCGGGCCGGGGACGGGCGCGGGCCCCTTCCCGACGTCCGGGCACGGCATGCCCGGTCTCGCCGAACGCGTGCGGCTGCTGCACGGCGAGATCGAGGCGGGCCCGCAGGGGACACGGCACTGGCGCCTGGTGGTCCGCCTGCCGATACCGGCATCGGCATGACCGGCCCCGACACGAGCACGGCCGCTGGTCCCGCCGACAACCCCATCACCCTCCTGATCGCGGACGACGACGAAGTGACCCGCAGCGGTCTGCGCATGCTGCTCGCGGCGCAACCGGGAATCGCGGTGGTCGGAGAAGCCGCCGACGGCATCGACGCGGTCGAACAGGCACGGCGACTGCGTCCGGACGTGGTCCTGATGGACGTACGCATGCCGCGCTGCAACGGCATCGAGGCCACCCGGCAACTCCTCGCCGACCCGGCCACCGCACCGCCGAAGGTCGTGGTGATCACCACCTTCGAGAACGACGACTACGTCACCGCGGCACTCAGCGCGGGCGCCGCCGGGTTCGTGCTCAAGCGACTCCCGGTCCGCCAGATCGCGGAGACGGTACGGGTGGTGGCGTCGGGAGAAGCGATCCTCTTCCCCTCAGCACTGCGCCGCATGGTCACCGCCCGCCCCCTGGACTCCGCCGAGGCGCTACCGAAAGCGGCACTGACGGACCGGGAGGAAGAAGTGCTGCGGAGCATGGCCACGGGCCTGTCCAATCCGGAGATCGCGAGGGCGCTCACGGTGAGCCTGGAGACGGTGAAGACCCACGTGGGAAACGTGCTGACCAAGCTCGGCGCACAGAACAGGACACACGCGGTGGTCATCGCCTACGAGTCCGGCCTGGTAGTCCCCGGCCTCACCGACTGACAGCTCGCGGGCCACAGCTCCGCACTACCGATTTTCACTTCGCGACAGCTACGTGAGCGGAGGGGCCGACCCGGAGGCAGCTGCCAGAAGTCCGTCATCCGCTTCCACCAGAGTCGGCGCACACCATCTGACAGCGCGGCTGCCTCCAGCGGCACCACGGACCGGTAGCCGCACACGAAGGCCGCCACCCGAGCGAGGTCGAACACTCCATCCACGCCGAACTGCACCTGGGCGGTCCGAACGCCCTCTTCGGCGTACGGACGGACGCCGACGCGGTCCCAGTCGAGGACGGCGGCCAACTCCCCTTCCTTCCACAGCAGGTTCCGGTACTGGACATCACCGTGTGTCCACCCGTGCCGGCCCACAGGGACCGCGTCCTGAGGCCGACGATCGGCATGCTTGCCGATCAGCACCCGCCGCTGCTCCAGGGCGGCCGAGGCCGCCGCGCCGAACGCGCTGCCAGTGCCTTTGTTCTCTACCGCTGCGGACAGCCGCTCCGACTTCTCCACCGCCTGCTCCGGCGTCGTCACGTCGGCGGTCAGCATGTCGGGCACAGCAGGCCGTCACGACGACCAGCGTGGCAGGGCCGAACCATGCCACGAAGGAAAAGGCCCATTCCCGAGCGCCCTTGCTCCCACAACCTGGCTGTCCCGTCACACGGCGTGCACAGGCCACGGAGCAGATCCGACAGGCCGCCTCGGCCACCGCGTGCCCCAGCCGTGCCCTCCTGAGCGGAAAACCCCGGTCAACAACGGTGCAACCCGGACCGCCCCAGGAGCCATCCGAGCCCCCGTTTTCGCAGGTCAGACAACACATCAGCCCCGCAGCACTCGTTGATTCCCAAGCTCAGAGCGCGGGTTCGATTCCCGTCACTCGCTCCATTCAAAGCCCCAGGCCTCACGGCCCGGGGCTTCTTTGTTGTCCAGACCACTTTGGGCCTGTTGTGCCCTCCGCGTGCCTCAACTCCGGGAAACGAGCGAATCGGCTGCTGCGGAGCATCCCGCATGGCTGGCGTGAGGTCTCAGGACTGATCCCACGCCCTCCGGACTGTCAGCCACCCCGCGTAAAGTGCTTGTTGAGCATCCAGTGCAGACCGAGCGAGGCAGCGTGGCCGAGTTTTCGAAGCACCCCTTGGTGGTCGATGGCAAGATCACCTCTCTGCCCTTCCATGAACTGACTTCGTGGAGTCAGTTCGAGAAGCTTGTGTGCGAATTCGTCCAAGTGCACGAACGGTTGTCGCCCTGCCACCGATACGGATCGCCTGGTCAAGCGCAGGGCGGTATCGACATCGCAGGGCTGTCGGAGGGCGGCCAATGGTCCGCATTCCAGGTCAAACACGTAGCCCAGTTCACTGAGGCGGATACAAAGAAGGCCCTGGATCTCTTCCTCAGCGGACCGCGGCCCTATGCAGCAACACGGCTCGTCATCGTCACGTCATGCAAGACAACCCGGGCTCAGGTGCGTGATCTGGTTCATCATTACCAAGCCCAACATCCAGATCTGTTGCTCGAGTTCTGGGACGGCGAGCACTTGACATCCCATTTGCGTATCCAGCCACGGATCGTCGCCCGGTACTTCGGGGATCATGTAGCACGACGCTTCTGCGACGCGGATTCCCTGGAGGCGTTCTCCAGAGCTGGGCGCAGGGGCGAGGTTGGCTGTCTTGTGCGCGACGCTGACCCGATCGGTCTGGAGGTTCACGAGGCTATCTCGGTCGATGAGGTCACAGACCCTGATCAGCCTGCTCTGCCTACATACTTTCGAAGGTCGTTCGACGACGAACTCGACGCTCTCGTCAACATGGCTCTCGCCGGGAACAGTGGCATGAAAGTCCTTCTCGCGGATTCCTCCACGGGAAAGACTCGTGCTGCCTGGGAAGCGATTCAGCGCCTCGGCAAGGAGTGGCGGCTGTGGCATCCGGCCGACCAGGAGGACCTACTCGCCTCGCTGGGGGCGGTGAGACCGCGCACGGTCGTGTGGCTCAACGAGATCAATCGCTATCTGCTCTGCGACGGCTCGGACAGAAATGAACACGTGGCTGCTCGACTCACGGAGCTGCTGCGCGATCCCCACCGGGCCCCCGTCCTGGTGCTGGGGACAACCTGGCATGTCCACTGGGCCACCATGACCACCGCGCCGGCAGACGAGCGCGCGAAGACTCGAGCCCTGTTGTTCAGGTGCGCCCTCCCAGTTCCGGAGAGGTTCAGCAACGACGAGGTGGCCGCTCTCCTCGACATGGATCGGCCCACCGATCGGAGAATGCTGAAGGCTGCTCGCGAGGCCGAGGGCGGCCACGTCATCCAGTACCTGGCAGGTGGGCCAGCGCAATTGGAACGGTACGCGAACGGATCCCCGACCTCACAGGCAATCCTGCATGCCGCCATGGACGCCCGGCGGCTTGGTCACGGCATGGATCTGCCTCCCGGTTTCCTCCGGTCTGCGGCTACTAGCTACCTGACCACGCTCCAGCGGGATCTGGCGGAACATGACTGGTTTTCTCGCGCCCTGCAGTACTTGTCAACTCCGTGCCGGGGGGTTCGCGGGCCGCTGGCACCGGTCCGGGGCTTCTCCACGAACGGGGCAGAGAATCCCAGCAGCTACCGCCTAGCCGACTACGTCGAATTGCATGGTCGCCGGAACAGACAATTTCTCTGCCCTGAAAACGATTTCTGGGAGGCAGCGACAGAGCAAGCCGCCAGCGCGCGCGACAAAGTTGCCCTTTCCCGGGCTGCTCTTGAACGAGGCAGGGAGACCCACGCGGAAGCACTGGCGCTAGCGGCAGCGCAAGACGGGGACGGTGCCGCCCTGACCCATCTGGCTGGATGGATCCGCGAAAATCGCAAGGGCGAGGATCCACACGTCTACTACGAGTTGGCAGCCGAACTCGGAGACGTCACCGCGCAGATCGCACTCGCTTCCCGCGCGGAGGAAGAGGGCCAACTTGAGAAATCAGAGCACTGGTATCGCAAAGCTGTGGATCGGGACGGGCGCCGATGGGACGCCGTCGTAGGATTGGCCTCCGTCACATCTCAACTCGGGGATACCGCACGCGCTGTCGAATTGTACAACCAGGCACTTGACGGCGGATTTTTCGGCGCCCGGGCAGTTGAGTACCAGGCACGCTGGCTGGCCGATCAAGGCCAGCACGAACTTGCACTGATCCTGACAAAATATTCCTTCAACGCTGGAAACACTGAGGCATTTGCAGGCTTGGCCTGGACCTACATGTACAAAGATACTTCTCGAGCTATTCAAGTGTTCAGGTTCGCCATGGACGCAGGAGACATAAATGCACCGCGAGAACTCGCCTGGGTTTTGGAGAGAGAAGGAGACTGCGACGGAGCAGATCGTTTCTGTGAGATCGCCGTCCGCCTCGGTGAGACGAACACCCTTCGCGGCCTGGGAATGATCCGTCGCAGTAAAGGTAACTACCAGTCTGCTTCGGCTCTCTTCTGGAGAGCTTACAATCTGGGTCTGACGTACGTGCTGCTCGAGCTGGCTCGCCTACGAGAAGAAGAGGGCAACCTGAGACGAGCCGAGAAGCTCTACTGGCGTGCCATTGAGGAGGGACAGCCAAGCGCAGCCCACGACCTAGTACGGATCTTGGAGATCAGGGGAAAGGTGCGGCTGGCCGAGCAACTGGCAGCCGACTCGAAGGAACTCGTCGAACCCTTGGCGCGGGCTCGGGCAGCCCGAGGCGAATATGAATCTGCCGAACAGTTACTACTCAAAGCCATTGCGCAAGGACGCTCGAACCTGCTTCTGCCCTTGGCGCGAATCCGTGAACAGCGGGGCGACGTTGCAGGAGCCGAAATCATGTTGAGGCGTGCGCAAGACGCCGGAATTCCCGATGCCGCGCAGCGACTAGCGGAACTACAAGGCGACAAACAGGAGTAAAATCAGCAACCGCGTCTTCCAATATCTGTCAGCATGCGACAAGCTACCCATCCCCCATTCTGTGGTCGGCTGGGGGCCGTCGGCAATGGATTCCGAAACGGCGTATTCAGTCGGCTCGGTCGTCAACCTAGCATCCCGAGCCGGAGGGCGAGGGAGCAAGTCCACGCAGATTTCGACGACTCGCTGTGAAGCGCGCCCGCGTCCAAATCGACTTCCCTGAGTCCCAGCACCCCCACCTCGTCGATCGCCACTTCTTCGCCCAACTGGCCTCAACCCGGCAGCGTCTGCGGAAACTGCTCTGAGCCGCATCACCGCCTCGCAGGCGCACCTCACTGTCCTGACCTGCAATACGGATCTGCCCGAGTCGCGATGTCAGAGCCGTGGTGCAAGGTGACGGGTGGCGGCACCGTCTCGGTCCGCCTGGGCACATGAGGAACCCCGGAGAGAGTGGCATGCCGAAGATCCCAAGAGGGCGGCGCGTGGGCCAAGCCGCAGTAAACGCCGTACGCACACTGCTCGAGGAACACGATCACATCGTTCAAGAAATATCCGGACGGAACGACTTCGGCGAGGACTTCTACGTCACCTTCACCGATGGCGGGGACGTCACCAGCGACACGGTTAAGGTCCAAGTCAAAGGTGGGGACAGCTGGCGCCGTGGGAACGGCTACGCGGTGCCCGTCAACCTACACGGCGACACCTGGGCGGACGGCAACATCCCCGTCTACTGTGTGGTGTACGACCCAAATACGAAGGAGCTGTACTGGGCGAACGCCACCCAACAGCTCCGCCGCTTCGGCCCTCACGATCCGCCCCGCTACATCGGCGTCAGCCCCAACGCGGTGCTTGACGACGCCACCATGGACTCCTTCGTCTCTCAGGCGCGGCGCTATGTCGGACGCTATCGAGGCCGCCAGGCCGTCCTCACCCACCTCGGGGAAATGTCCGGGACGGAATTCGACCCGTCAGATCACGTTCTGCACTTCGTCAACGGCGATGACGAGGACCTCATCTTCTGGAAGTCCCCGGGGGCTGCGGTGGCAACACTGCTGCTCAGTACCCAGGGCTGGAATACGGCTTGGGTCACCCTGGAGTCGCTGATGCGCTCCACACCTCCTCTCCTACAGGACGGCGATACCACCAAACCCACCGACCCCGATCTGTGGACCGCCGAGGAACTTGAGCTGAGCCAGTCCGAGATCATGTGGGTGGCCGCATGCTTCATGTCCACCCGGCAGGCTGATGAAGGCCCCGAGAGCGACCTCATCGAACCCGACGAGTGCGAGGGGTGCCCCAGCTGCACGGGTGAGGATTTCGTAGAGCACGGCAGGATCGAAGCAGACGTCATTCATGCCTACGTACTGGCATGCATGCTCAACCGCATCGAAGCCGAGCCGGACCTCGTGCAGCGCTCGATTCTGGCCATGCGCAAGGACATCACGTTGCAACCAGCCGTCATCGCCGAGCTTGGTTCCTTGGAAACCGAGCCACGCTTCGTCCGCCAGGTACTACAGGGGCGGTTGGAGAGCTCGTAGGCGTCGTTGCGCGTAGTGGATCCGTTTGCTGATGGTTTGGTGGGTTCTGCGCCACATGGATTGGGCGAAGACGAGCGCGGAGGGGTGGCGCACATGC
>NZ_JAPVLS010000033.1:0-93367 GCF_027158125.1 Streptomyces sp. H39-C1 | reverse complement strand
GTCCAGTGGCAGCCCGGCGGGCCGGTTGCCGCGCAGCGCGCGCCGCACCTCGGGGTAGGCGCGGCCGGCCCGGTCGAGACCGGACAGCAGCGCCTCCTGGGGGCGGGCGGTCTTGCGTTCCAGGGCGCTGAGCGCGGGGCCCTCGCTCCAGACGTCGTCGGCGTGGACCATGAGGGACGGCTCGTCGGACGCCTGGAGCAGGAAGTCCAGCCGCCAGTTGTCGTCGGAGGGGTGGCCGCGCGGGTCGGCGGGGTCCGGGCCCACCGGTTCCACCAGCCGGAAGCAGACGCGCAGCGGGCCGTGGACGGGCGGCTCGGAGCGGTGCCAGGCCGTGAGCCGCTCCTCCAGTTCGGCCAGTTCGTCGGGGTCGGCGCCCTCGACGCGGCCGGTGGGCGAGGTGAGGGCCCGCAGCCACAGCTCGGTGGCGGTCGTGGCGGGGCGCCGGCCGCGCGCGGTGCGCAGCAGCTCGGGTTCGTCGTCGAGGACCGCGCGGGCCTCACGGTCGGTGAGGACGTCGAGCAGGTCGGTGAGGATCGTGGCGGCGGCACGGCCGTCGGGCCGGCCGTCGTGGTGCTCGGCGCGGCACTCCTGCGGCGCGGCGGCGGCGAGCTCGCCGGCCTCCTGCCAGCCGGCGTCGTCGCGGACCGGGCGCCAGCGGGCGTACGGCGCTCCGGCCTCGCTGACCAGCACGGGCAGCAGCCTGCCCCGTCCGACCGTGCGCCAGGCCAGGTCGTGGGCGGCGATCAGCCAGCGCAGCGCGGCACCGTAGGGCGCCTCGGGCAGTCCCGCGGTCGACAGCTCGCCCAGCAGCAGTGCGGCCTCCGCGGGCTCGAAGAGCAGCGAGGGGACGGTCCACGGTGCGACGGGCACGCCCCTGGCGGCGGTGGGACCGCCGAGCTCCGGCGAGGCCAGCGGCGCGCCGTCGCGGGTGGGGAGCAGCAGACCGGTCGGGCCTGCGTGGGCCCGGCCGGCGAGCCAGCCGAGCGCGGATCCGCCGTCGCCGAGCAACTCGGCGACGGCGGATCCGGGAACGGCGTACGGGTGGCCCGGCGCGGGGACCGGCGGCTGCCGGGAGCCCTCGGCCCACAGGGCGAGCCGCTGATCCGCTCTCCACAGCGCGTGCAGAGCGAACACGGTGCGGCCTCTTCCTGCTGGGCGTGTGATGACACCCGGAAGCCTACGTGCAGGTCAGCCGGTGGGAACGGTCCACTGCTGGTTGGCGCCGCCGGCGCAGTCCCAGATCTGCAGCCGGGTCCCGTTCGCGGAGCTCATCCCGGTGGCGTCCAGGCATCGGCCGGACACCGGATTGACCAGTGTTCCGCCGCTGCCGGGCTGCCACTGCTGGGCGCCCGTTCCGTTGCAGTCGTACAGCTGGGCCTTGGTGCCGTTCGCGGTGCCCCCGGCGGCCAGGTCCAGGCACTTGCCGAGCGCCTTGTAGGTGCCGGCGGAGGCGGTCCACTGCTGGGCCGCGCTGCCGTTGCAGTCGTAGAGCTGGACGGCGGTGCCGTTGGCGCTGCTGCCCGCGGCCACGTCGGCGCACTTGCCGCCGAAGCCGGTGATCGCTCCGGTGGAACCGCCGCCGTTGCCGGGGGTCCCGGTCCAGGTGAAGGTCGCCGAGGCGCCGGCGGGCAGGGTGTACGCGAAGGACTGGTTGCCCCAGTTGACGCGTACGGGCTGGGCGCTGCCGGTGTCGTTGTACGCGATGAGCGCCTTCGAGCCGTCCGGGTTGCGCCAGGCGACGTTGGGCACCGAGGTGTTGGCGGTGGAGGCGATCCGGTAGGCGCCGGGCTTCACGAACTTGGTGAGGTGGCCCATCGTGTAGTACTCGACGGTGTAGTCGACCTGTCCGCTGCGGCTGTCGCCGTTGTGCACGGTGACCAGGCCGGTGCACGTGCCGCAGCCGCCGTTGTGCGGTCCCATGTTCTGGTCGACGGCCAGGCTCCACTTGACCCAGCTCTGGCCCCAGTTGCGGGTGTAGTCGATCAGGTTGTGCATGTCCTCCTTCTGCTGGTTGGCGATCCAGGTGCCGCCGGAGTGTTCGGTGTCGAAGGCCTTCACGGTGGGGTACCTGTTGTGGACGGTGGTCTGCTGGGCGACGTCGCCGCCGTAGCCGTGCCAGGCCATGCCACCGAAGTTCGGATCGTTGCGGATCGCCGCGTCGTCGAGGGTCGGGGCGGCGAAGGCGTCGTACTGGTCCCAGTTCCAGTCCAGGGCCAAGACCTTGGTGGACAGCCCGGCGGTGTGCAGCGCGGGCAGCAGGTTGTTCTTGGTGAAGAACGCCAGACCGGAGCCGTTCCACTGCATGGACGGATAGCCCCCGCAGCAGGTGGGCTCGTTCTGCGCCGAGATGTAGTCGACCGGCACGCCGGCCGCCTGGTAGGCCTGCAGGTACTTCGCGAAGTACTGGGCGTAGGCGCCGTAGTACTGCGCCTGCAGCCAGCCCAGGCTCATGCTGCCGTTGTCCTTCATCCAGGCCGGCGCGCTCCAGGGCACGCCCATCACCTTGACGGCGGGGTTGAGCTGGCGGGCCTGCTTGGTCAGCGGCAGGACGTCGGCCAGGTCGTGGGCTATGGAGAAGTGCGCGAGGCCCGGGTCGGTCTGCCCGCTGGGCATGTCGTCGAAGGTGTAGTTGTCGCGCGCCAGGTCGGAGGCGCCCATGGGGTTGCGCAGGAAGTCGATGCCGATGCCGTTGACCGGGTCGAAGAGCTTCTTCATCACCGCGTCGCGGGTGGCGGCGCTGAGCGCTCCGCTGGAGTTCATCAGCCAGGCGGCGGTGTCGGTGAACGACGCGCCCGCGCCCTCGAACTGTTGGTAGCGGGTGTTCTCGTCGACGGTGACGGACTGGCCGGAACCGCTGCCCGCGGTGAAGGCGATCGGCGCCTGCTGTTCGAGCCCCTTGACGACGTTGCGGCCGCCCGAGTCAGACGTGGTGGTCAGCCACACCTGGACGCTCTCGCCCGCCGCGTGCGCGGTGAGCGGCGTGGCCAGCATCGGGGTGACGACGGCGACCGCCGCCGCCAGCAGGCCGGTGACGGCACGGCGGAGGCCGGTGCGGTGAAGCCTGGTACTGCCCGTGTGGGGACGGGTGAGTGAGCGCATGGGTCCGGTTGCCTTTCTACGGCACTTGCCCTGGTGCGTGACTTAATTCAGACCTTGATTTACTGCTTAGTTCGAGGCGTGAGTTAACTCGTGCGCTTTGAGCGCGTCAAGACTTCGCGCAGGAACGGCCGCTTCCATGGCGCTTCCGTGGCGCGGTCGACGCGCTGACGCGACGGGGAGGCGACGAGGAGACGACGGTGACGCCTTTCGAACTGACGCACCATCATGAGACGGTGCCCCATGACCACACCGGCGACAACTCCCCCGCTGCACGGCAGGACCGCCCTCGTCACCGGCGCCTCCCGGGGCATCGGCCTCGCCGTCGCGCACGCCCTGGCCGGGGCGGGCGCCGCGGTCCTGCTGACCGCCCGCGACCCGGATGGACTGCGGGCCGCCGTCATGGAGGTACGCGCGCTCGGCGGCCGGGCCACCGGCCTGGCCGGATCGGTGGGCGACCCCGCGCATCCGGAGGCGTGCGTCGCGCTCGCGGTCGAGGAGCTCGGCGGGGTGGACATCCTGGTCAACAACGCCGGTACCAACGCCCCGTTCGGCCCGCTCGTCGACGTCGACCCGGACGCCTGGCGGGACGCCTTCACCGTCAACGTGGACGGACCCCTGCGGCTGGTCCAGTGCGCGTGGCGGGCCTGGATGCGCGAGCACGGCGGCACGGTGGTGAACATCTGCACCGAGGGCGCGCACGGCGTCGGCCCCAACATCGGCGCCTACGGCACCAGCAAGGCCGCCCTCCTCCACCTCACCCGCCAACTCGCCGGCGAACTCGCCCCGACCGTCCGGGTCAACGCGGTCTCCCCCGGCCTGGTCCGCACGGAGATGGCCCGTTTCGTGTGGGAGGGCGCCGAGCCGCAGATCGCCGCCGGGCTGCCCATGGGCCGGATCGGAGAGCCGGAGGACGTCGCGCGCGCCGTCCTGTGGCTGGTCTCCGACGACGCCGGCTGGATCACCGGGACGGATCTGGTGGTCGACGGCGGCACCCGGGTGCGCGGCGCGCGCACCGGGACCGGCGCCGCGTACACCGTCCACGAGCGGCTGCGCGCGCACGGCGGCTGATCGAGGAGGACCGGTGGAGGCCGGCCCCGGTTCGGACTAGGGCGTGTTGCGAAAGGAGCGCCGTTCGCCCGGAGGGCGTGGCCCACGGCGTCCGGTGCGTGCGCTCGCAAGGCGGAGGGTCGTCCTCGTACCGGACGTACGTGGACGAGCCCGACAACGCAGCGAGGACGCGTGCCAGACGCCGTGGGCCAGGCGGGACTTTCGCAACACGCCCTAGAAGACCGGCGGCACGACGCAGTCGATCAGATGTGGACCGGGCTCGGCCAGCGCCCGCTCGAACTGGGAGGTGAACTCCTCCGCGGTGGTGGCCCGGGTCGCCGGCACGCCCATTCCCGTGGCCAGGGCGACGAAGTCCAGGGCCGGCCCGGACAGGTCGAGCAGCCGCCGGGCGCGCTCACCCGCCGCGGCGGCACCCACCTGCTCGAGTTCCAGGTTGAGGATCGCGTAGGAGCCGTTGTTGAACACGACGGTGGTCACGTCGAGCTCTTCGCGCGCCTGCGTCCAGAGCGCCGAGAGGGTGTACATCGCGCTGCCGTCCGCCTCCAGGCACACCCCGGGCCGGCCGGGGCAGGCCACCGCCGCGCCGGTCGCCAGCGGCAGGCCCTGGCCGATCGCGCCGCCGGTGAGGGTGAGCCAGTCGTGCCGGGGAGCGCCGGCCGTCGCGCCGGGCAGCCACAGCCCCGAGGTGTTCGCCTCGTCCACGACGACGGCGCCCGGCGGCAGCAGCGCCCCGATCGCCTGGGACGCGGACTCGGCGGTGAGCGGGCCGGTGGGACGCGCGGGCCGCGGACGGGCCGCCGGCGTCACGTCCGTCGCCTTCACATCCGCCGCCACCTCGTCGGCGAGCCGCTGGAGCGAGGCGGTGACGTCCTCGGCGGCGCCGGCCAGCTCCCGCGCCTCGCAGCCCTCCGGCACCAGGTCGCCCGGCTTGCCGGGATAGGCGAAGAACGAGACCGGCGAGCGGGCACCGGCCAGGATCAGATGCTTCACGCCCTCGAGCTGGGCGGTGGCGAAGTCCGCGAGGTAGGCGAGCCGTTCGACCTCCGGCAGCCCCGCACCGCGCTCCAGCCGCGCGGGGAAGGTCTCGCAGAGCAGCTTCGCTCCGGTGGCGGCCGCGATCCGGGCCGCGGCCAGCAGCCCGGCCTCACGCGTCGCGCCGCCGCCGAGCAGGATCGCCGCGGGCTCACCGGACCGCAGCGCCTTGGCGGCGGCCGTCACGGCCTGCTCGGACACCGGACCGGGCTCATCGCTGCGCAGCCACGCGATGGCCGTGTGGGACGGTCCCGGCTCCGACCAGGACACGTCGGCGGGCAGGATGAGCGTGGCGACGGCGCCGTCGGACCCGCTCGACGCGGCGATGATCGCCTGGGTCGCGTCCAGATGCAGATCGGCGCCGTCCGTCGTCCGGCGCACCCAGCCCGAGACCGTGCCAGCGAGCGCGTCGATGTCGGACTCCAGCGGGGCGTCCAACGGCTTGTGGGGCAGGGCGTGGTCGCCGACGATGTTCACGACCGGGCTGTGTGCCCGGCGCGCGTTGTGCAGGTTCGCCAGACCGTTCGCGAGCCCGGGGCCCAGATGCAGCAGGGTGCAGGCCGGCAGGCCGGTCATCCGGCCGTAGCCGTCGGCCGCACCGGTGGCGACCCCCTCGAACAGGCACAGCACGGCACGCATCTCCGGCACGTCGTCCAATGCGGCGACGAAGTGCATCTCGGACGTACCGGGGTTGGCGAAGCACACCTCGACCCCACCCTTGACGAGCGTACGGATCAGGGTCTGCGCGCCGTTCGGCATGGGTGTCCCACCTCTGCTCAGGGTCTCAGGGCCGCATCATCAGCACGCCCGGTTCCGTGCGTAATCCTCCCCCGCGCCAGGGCCTCGCGACAGACCGCCCATCGCACCGGAAGATGACGCGTAATTACCCCGCTTCTCCCGATCGTTGAATTTCCAGAGATTTCGTGACTACTTCGCAGGCCAGCGGAATTCCTATCGGCGCACCGCGCCCGCCACCAGCGGGCCTTCCGGCCGCCCGCGGGGTCGCCCGAATGTGGAATTACACATTCCTGGGCCAGCATGATCCATTCCGGTGCGGGCGCATGCCGGCGGGCTTATTCCTGGAAGGCGTTGCGGCGATAGCCGACACCTGTCAGATTCCTTGGCAGGTTTCCACCAGGAGAGACGGGAAGACAGTATGCGCAGACATATCCGCTCGCCGATCATCGCCGGTCTTGGCATCGTCGTACTCGCCGTGGTCGTCCCCGGTGGCGTCGCCAGCGGCGCCATGGCCGATACAGAGGGCGCCGGGCATGGCCACGGCTCGTGCTACGCGGAAAAGGCCGCCCTCGCGGACGTACCGCAGCGAGTCAGCCGAGCGTGGGTCGCCCATGATTTAACAGCGTTCGGTGATGTGTTCACCGAGGACGCGAGCTTCATCGTGCCGGGTGAGGACACTTACCTGAAGAGCCGTGACGAGATCCGGGCGTACATGTCGGCCATCTTCACGGGCCCCTACAAGGACGTCCTTCCGGTCGCGAATGTCCTCAATGTCAAGTGCATCAGCAAGGATGTCGGAATCGTGGTCACCCAGGGCGGCCTGAAGCTTCCTGGCGAGATCGATGTCCCACCGGAGCGGGTCGGCCGTCAGACATGGACGATCGTGAAGCAGGGCCACGAGTGGCGGGACAGCGCCTACCAGAACAGCCGCATCATGCACTGACATACCGACGAAAGGCCGCGGCCCGCTCCCGCGTTCGGAGCGGGCAACCGGCCGTGCGGCAGAGCGTCGTGACATGGATTCGGTCATCCGCCCGCGACTTACAGGCGATGGCCGAATCCCGTGCGAGGTGCGGCCAGTGGGTGAGCGGACACACGTGGTCGCACGTGGTCGCACGCGATCACCGCAGGACGCAGTCGCCGCACAGGCCGCCGCCCGGGACCCGGTAGTACAGACAGCAACTGCGCCGCACGAAGCTGACATCCCCTGCGTCCAGAGTCCCGGTGCCGCTCAGCAGCGGCTCCTGGAAGAGCCGCGCGGTGAGGTCCAGGGCGCTGCGCGCCTCCGCCGTCCGGCCCCGTGCGACGCACCAGGTGTGGAGCACCCGCAGGGAACCGGCCAGCGCGGAGCCGGCGTTCCCCCACAGCAGCCCGCCGGAGACCGGGCAGGCTTCGCGGGTCGCGTGGTGCAGCGGGACCAGATGCCCGGCCAGCACCGTCCCGGCCAGTTGGCCGGCGAGGTCGTCGGAGTCGGGAAGGGCCGACGGGTGCGGCAGCCAGAGGTCGTTCGGGGCACTGAGAGCCGGGTTCCACCACACCCGGTCGGCGGCCATGTCGGGGACCCGGCCCGCCAGGACGGCAGCGCCCAGGGCCACCGACCACAGCCGGGCGGCCAGCCCCTGAAAGGCGAGGGAGGCGCCCACCCGGAGCTCCGGAGTGCCCAGCCGCCCGGCGACGTCGGCGGCCCGCTCGCGGACGGGGTGCACCGCGCGCCTCGGGTCCGTGGCGTAGAGCTCGGCGAGCGGCCGGTAGCCGTGCGCGCGGGGGCCGTGGTCCGCGCTGCCCCCGCCGTCCGCACCGGTCTCGCCGGGCCCGGTCCGGACGGCGAAGAACGGCCCCACTTCCGCGACATCCCGCAGCGTCCTGTCCATGAACCGATCATGACGTACCGGCCGAGCCGCGAACGGACCGGACATGAGGCCCTATTGCCGGGGCACCAGCCAATCCCGACAATGCTCATGACAATGCCGAAAGAACTTCGGTCTGGAGAGGACCCCCCACATGAAAAGACCTCTCGTCGGTGTCCTGGCTGCCCTGCTGCTCGGCGGCGCGGCTCTCACAGGCACCGGTGCGGCGTCCGCATCGGCCACAAGCCGGGATGCGGCGCCCGCACACACCGCGAAGGCGGCCGTCACGGTCAACTTCGCGGGCACCGTGGCGCTCAGCAACTGTTCGGGTTCCGTCGTGAAGATGCCGACCTCGGTGCCGACCGACCCCGCGATCGTCATGTCGAACGGGCACTGCCTGTCGGGCGGCTTCCTGGACCCGGGCGAGTCCATCGTCAACGTGGCGTCCAGCCGTACGTTCAGCCTGCTCAACTCGGCCGGGACCAAGGTCGCCACACTGCGGGCCACCAAGGTCGCCTACGCGACCATGACCGACACCGACATCTCGCTCTACCAGCTGAACACCACGTACGCGCAGATCCAGTCGAGCTACGGCATCGCGGCGCTCGAGCTCTCCGCGACCCACCCCGTCGCCGGGACCGCCATCAAGGTGGTGTCCGGCTACTGGAAGCGGATCTACAGCTGCAACATCGACGCCTTCGTCTACCGGCTGCACGAGGACAGCTGGATCTGGAAGGACTCGGTCCGCTACACCTCGTCGTGCAACACCATCGGTGGCACCTCGGGCTCCCCGGTGGTCGACGCCGCGACGGGCAAGGTCGTCGCCATCAACAACACGGGCAACGAGGACGGCGGACGCTGCACCCTCGACAACCCGTGCGAGGTCGACCAGAACGGCAACATCACCGTGCACCAGGGCATCAACTACGCCGAGGAGACGTATCTGATCACCCAGTGCGTCGGCGCGGGCAACAAGATCAACCTCAGTCTGCCGGGATGCACCCTGCCCAAGCCGTGAGCTGAGGCAGCCCCGGAAAAGAACGCCGCTCCCCGGACCTGGGATCCGGGGAGCGGCCGCCGGCCGCTCGTGACCGGCGGCCCGACGCTCGTGACCGGCCGCTCGTGGCCGGACGGCCGGGCCCTACGCGTCGAACCAGCTCAGCAGTTCGGCCCGGTCCGCGTCCGTGAGCGGGTCGGGCGACCAGCGCGGGTTCCGGTCCTTGTCGACCAGCGCGGCCCGCACGCCCTCGATGAAGTCATGGGCGCGGGCGGTACGGCAGGCCAGCAGCAGCTCCCGGTCCAGACAGGCGCCGAGGTCGGAACCGGCGCCGCGCCGCAGCAGCTCGAAGGTGACGAACAGACTCGTCGGCGACATGCGCCGCAGTCCGGCCAGCGTGTCGGCCGCCCAGTCGCCGTCCTCCGCCGCCAGCCGTTCGAGGACCTCCGGCAGCTCGGGTGCGGAGAAGCAACGGTCGATGGCGTCGAGGTGCGCACCGATTTCGGAGGCCGGTGCCGCCACCGCGAAGCGGTCCAGTACCGCGGCCGGCTCACCGCCGCCGGTCAGCGCCTCCTCCAGCGCGGGCAGTTCACTGGAATGCACATAGTGCGTGGCGAGCGAGCAGCCGACCGCCGCCGCGCCCGCGATCCGGGCGCCCGTCAACCCCAGATACCGGCCGACGGAGCCGGGCAGCCGGGGCAGGAAGTGGCTCGCCCCGATGTCGGGGAAGAAGCCGATCGCGGTCTCGGGCATCGCCAGCGCCGCCCGCTCCGTCACCACCCGCGCCGTGCCGTGCACGGAGATCCCGAGGCCGCCGCCGAGCGCGAAACCGTCGATGAGCGCGGTGTACGGCTTGGGAAAGGCCGCGATCAGCGCGTTGAGCCCGTACTCCGCGGCGAAGTACTCCCGTACCGCCGCATGGTCACCGCGCAGGCTCGCCGCCCGGATCGTGCGGATGTCGCCGCCCGCGCAGAACGCCTTCGGCGAGGTGCTGCGGACGACGACCGACCGGACGCCGTCGTCCTCCCGCCACTCTTCGAGGGCCTCGGTCATCGCCCGGACCATGGTCAGGTCGAGCGCGTTGAGCGCCTCGGGCCGGTCCAGGGCGATGACGCCGGTGCCGTGGGCGACGTGCGTCTGCACGGGGAGGTACATGGTGCCGGTGCTCCGTGGGTTCTCCGCAGCCGCGTCGCCGCGCCCGCTTCTGGCATTCGTCGGTGATCCTCAGTCCACCCCGACAATACGCAGCACCAGCGCACCGCCGAGCAGGGTCACCAGGGCGGTGGCCACGTACAGGCCCGGATAGCCGCCGAAGTGGGCGACGATCGGCGCGGCCACGGCGGGGGCCAGCACCTGCGGTCCGGAATTGGCGATGTTGATGACGCCGAGGTCCTTCGCCCGGTCGGCGGCGGACGGCAGCACCTGGGTGATCAGCGCCTGGTCGACGGCGAGGTAGATGCCGAACCCGGCGCCCAGGACCGCGGCGGCGATCATCACCGCCGTCCAGGTGTGGGCGACCGCCAGCAGCAGCGCGGCCACCGCCATGATCACGCTGCACACGACCACGAACACCTTGCGTCTGCCGATGCGGTCCGACGCGATGCCCGCGGGGATCGCGGTGAGGGTCGCGGAGACGGTGTAGATGACGGTCAGCACCAGCACTCCGGTGTCCGGGTCCGGGTGGTGCACCTCGTCGGTGAGGTAGAAGAGCAGATAGAGCGTGCCCAGCGCGTTGCCGAGGTTGATCAGGAACCGGGTGAGCCAGGCCCAGCCGAAGTCCGGGTGGGCGCGCGGATCGACCCACAGGCCGCTCAGCAGCGCCCGCGGACGGAAGGCGGGGCGCAATGCGCGCGGCAGGACGGGGTCCCGGAAGCAGAGCACGTACGGCAGGGCCAGGGCGACGGCCAGCAGTGCCGTGAGCAGATAGCCGGGCCCGACGCCGGAGACGGCCGTGGTCACCAGCAGCGCGCCCAGCACCAGGCCGAGTGACTGCATGATCCCCGTCCAGCCGGAGACCGCGGCGCGCTGCCCGACCGGCACCTGGTCGGCCACCGGCGCCGTGACCCCGGCGAGCATCGCGTTCAGACCGCTCTGCGCCAGGCACCAGCCGGCGACGATGCCGGGCAGGGTGTGCTGCGCCGAGGTGATCAGCAGCCCGGCGGCGCCCGCGAGGGCGCCGCCCACGATCCATGGCCGGCGGCGGCCCCAGCGCCCGGTCGTACGGTCCGACAGCGCGCCGGCCAGCGGATTGACGACGACGGCGACCAGCGCGCCGGCGCCGGTCACCCACGCGAGGTTCGCCGCCTTGTGCGCCTCGTCGAGATGCTCCAGCTGCAGGGGCAGCAGGATCTGGATCGGGGTGAAGAACGCCATGAACACCGCGAGGCTGGCCAGGCTCAGCGCGGCGGTCCAGCCGGGCCGCACCCGGACGGTGGGTTCGTCGAGCGCGGCCGGCGGACGTGCGGTCACGGCGCGCATGAGCTCTCCTCAGTCCAGGGCAGAACATGAGTACTGCTCATGTTGGCGCGAGTGTAGCCACCCCACCCCGCGCCGCCAAGACTTCTCACCCGGCGCTGGATCCGGATCCGCTTCCAACGGCGGGTCCGGCGTCCCGGTGAGCCGCGATCAGGGAGCGGTACCAGGCGTAGGAGTCCTTGGGAGTGCGGACCTGGGTCTCGAAGTCGACGTGGACCAGCCCGAATCGTTGATGGAACCCTTCCGCCCATTCGAAGTTGTCGAGCAGGGACCAGGTGAAGTACCCGCGTACGTCCACCCCGAGGGCCACCGCGTCGGCCACCGCTCTGATGTGGCCGTCCAGATAGCCGATCCGCGCGGTGTCCGTGATCCGGCCGTCCACGAGTTCGTCGGTCTGGGAGCAGCCGTTCTCGGTGATGTACACCGGTGGCAGGGCGGCTCCGTAGCGCTCCTTCAGTCCGGTGAGGAGCTCGGTGAGGCCGTCGGGTACGACCGGCCAGTCGAAGGCGGTCCGCTCGTAGCCCTCGACCCGGGCCTCGGCGAAGGGCAGGGCGGGGTCGTCGGCCGGGGCCTGGATCCAGGTGGGGTTGTAGTAGTTGACGCCGAGGCCGTCGAGCGGTGCGGCGATGATCTCCAGGTCGCCGTCCAGGACCGCGCCGCCGAGGTCGGGGCCGACGCCATAGGCCGACAGGTCGGGGTAGCGGCCCAGGAACAGCGGGTCGTTGAAGAGGCCGTTGTGCAGCGCGTCGTACGCGGCGGCCGCGGCCCGGTCGGCGGCGGAGTCCCCCACTACGCGCACCGGCGTGCAGTTGTTGGCGATGAGGACCTCGGCGGCGCCGCGCTCGCGCAGCGCCGCGACCGCCAGCCCGTGGCCGAGCAGCTGGTGGTGGGCGGCCGGCAGGGCGTCCAGCATCAGGGCGCGGCCGGGCGCGTGGACGCCCAAGGCGTAGCCGAACACCATGTGCACAAAGGGTTCGTTGAGGGTGATCCAGCGCCGGACGCGGTCACTGAGTCGGTCGGCCACCACTCCCGCATACTCGGCGAACCGTTCGGCGGTGGCGCGCTCGAGCCAGCCGCCCTCGTCCTCCAGGGCCTGCGGCAGGTCCCAGTGGAAGAGGGTGGGGGTGGGCGCGATGCCGGCGGCGAGCAGTTCGTCGACGAGCCGGTCGTAGAAGTCCAGCCCCGCCGCGCTCGCCGGACCCTTGCCCGACGGCTGGACGCGCGGCCAGGCGACGGAGAAGCGGTACGCGTCCAGCCCGAGGTCCTTCATCAGGGCAACGTCCTGCGGATAGCGGTGGTAGTGGTCGCAGGCCACCGCTCCGGTGTGGCCGTCGCGGACCGTGCCGGGGCGCGCGGTGAACGTGTCCCAGACGGACGGCCCCCTGCCGCCCTCGGCGACGGCCCCCTCGACCTGGTAGGAGGCGGTGGAGACGCCCCAGACGAACGATTCGGGAAGCTGCGGGCGCTGCGGTGTCGACGGGTCCGGCACTGGCTCACTCCTTGACGGGACGGGAACGGGCACGAGATGGCAGATGGCATGACCTGGCGCATGGCGCATGGCGCATGGCGCATGGCGCATGGCGCAGGACGAACGCAGAACATGAGCAATGCTCACGATAGCGGGTCGCCGATCGCGGACGGGATCCGGCAGAGTGGCCCCATGCAGGAACAGACACAGAACGCCGCCCCCGTCGCCGAACCGGCCGCCGGACCGGCCGCGGGCTCCACCACCGGACCCGCCTCCGCCGCCGTCCGCCGCAGTCCGGTGCAGCGGCGCAGCGCCGAGCGCGTCGAGCGCATCCTCAGCGCGTGCGCCGTCCTGCTGGACGAGGTCGGCTACACCGCGCTGACCACCAAGGAGGTGGCCCGCCGGGCGGAGGTGCCGATCGGCACCCTCTACCAGTTCTTCCCCGGCAAGGACGGGCTGCTCGGCGCGCTCGCCACTCGCAATCTGGAGCGCTACACCGACCGCCTGTCCCGGCGGATCGCGGCCGAGTCCCCCCACGACATCGCCACCCTGGTGGATCTCGCCGTCGAGGAGTTCGTCGCGATGCGGCGCGCGGTGCCGGGATTCGGGGTCGTCGACTTCGGCGCCGTGGGCCGCGAGGAACCCACCGCCCGGCATCTGCTCGACACCGAGATCGACAACAACACCGCGGTCGCCGACCGGCTGTGGGCCCTCACCGGCGGGCTGCTGGACCCCGCCGCCTCGCGGCTGGCCGGCCGCGTCGCCCTGGAGTGCGCCGACGCCGTCCTGCGGCTGGCCTTCCGTACCGACCCGGACGGCGACCCGGCGCTGATCGCCGAGTGCAAGCGGGTGCTGCGCCGCTATCTCGGCAGTCGGACGGATTGAGTCCGCACCGGGCACGTCGCAGGCCGCGCTGCTAGGGTCGGCGTGAGCCGTGACTGGCGCTTGGATGGGACCGACCATCGGGGAGCGGCTCCGTCTCCTGACGATGTGCTGCCGCGCGCCTGGGCCCTTCCCTTCTCGTTCCGGAGGCCCCGCATGGCCGCAGAACCGTCGTCCTTCAGCATCAAGCCCGGCGAATCGACCGAATCCACCGCCTTCCGCAGCGCGCTGGATGTCATCCGGGCCGTCGAGCCGCGCGTCGCGGACGCCATCGGCGCCGAGATCGAGGACCAGCGCGCCCAGCTCAAGCTCATCGCCAGCGAGAACTACGCCTCCCCGGCAGTCCTGCTGACCATGGGCAACTGGTTCAGCGACAAGTACGCCGAGGGCACGGTCGGCCGCCGCTTCTACGCCGGCTGCCGCAATGTCGACACCGTCGAGGCGCTCGCCGCCGAACACGCCCGCGAGTTGTTCGGCGCGACGCACGCCTACGTGCAGCCGCATTCCGGCATCGACGCCAACCTGGTCGCCTTCTGGTCCGTGCTCGCCCAGCGGGTGGAGAGCCCGGCACTGGAGCGGGCCCAGGTCAAGCACGTCAACGACCTGAGTGAGCAGGACTGGGCGGCGCTGCGCCGCGAGCTCGGGGACCAGCGGATGCTCGGCATGGCACTCGACGCGGGCGGCCACCTCACCCACGGCTTCCGCCCCAACATCTCGGGCAAGATGTTCGACCAGCGCAGCTACGGCACCGATCCGAAGACCGGCCTGCTGGACTACACCGCGCTGCGCGAGACCGCGCGCGAGTTCCGCCCGCTCATCCTGGTCGCCGGCTACTCCGCCTATCCGCGGCTGGTCAACTTCCGCATCATGCGGGAGATCGCCGAGGAGGTCGGCGCGACGCTGATGGTCGACATGGCGCACTTCGCCGGCCTGGTCGCGGGCAAGGTGCTCACCGGCGACTTCGACCCGGTGCCGCACGCCAACATCGTCACGACCACCACCCACAAGTCGCTGCGCGGGCCGCGCGGCGGCATGGTCCTGTGCGACGCCGAACTGGCCGAGCACGTCGACCGCGGCTGCCCCATGGTGCTCGGCGGTCCGCTGCCGCACGTGATGGCCGCCAAGGCGGTGGCGCTGGCCGAGGCGCGCCGGCCCGACTTCCGCGACTACGCCCGGCGCATCGTCGACAACGCGTCCGCGCTGGCCGAGGGGCTGCTGCGGCGCGGAGCCTCCCTCGTCACCGGCGGCACCGACAACCACCTGGTGCTCGCCGACGTCTCCGGCTACGGACTCACCGGCCGCCAGGCCGAGGCCGCGCTGCTGGACGCCGGCATCGTCACCAACCGCAACTCGGTCCCGCAGGACCGGAACGGCGCCTGGTACACGTCCGGGGTCCGCATCGGCACCCCGGCGCTCACCACCCGCGGGCTCGGTGTGCAGGAGATGGACGAGATCGCGGGCCTGATCGACACGGTGCTGGCCAACACCCGCCCCGGCACCACCGCGAGCGGCGCTCCGTCGAAGGCGAGTCATGTGCTCGACCCCTCCGTGGCGGACCAGGTCGCGGGGCGCTCCGCCGACCTGCTGGCCGGGTTCCCGCTCTACCCGGGCGTCGACCTGAGTCAGAGCTGAGTCAGAGCTGAACCCAGACCTGACGCACGGAGGCCCGCCCCCTGGAATCCGGGGGGCGGGCCTCCTCTTCAGCTCATTCACTTCACCGCGTTGCCGCCGTGATCACCGGAGCCGTCCCACCTGCCGTCGGGCTAGCGGAACTTCCGGCTGATCGCGTTGTAGACGCCCTGCGCCTCGGGTCCCAGATGCGGACCGGCCAGCCAGGTGTCGTTGGACGGGCCGATCGACGTGTTCGACACCAGGGCCGTCTTGCCGTTCGGCATGGTGGTGAACCAGCCGCCGCCCGAGGAACCACCGGTCATCGTGCAGCCGACCCGGTACTCGGTCGGCATGCTCGCGCCCATCGACAGCCGGCCGGGCTTGCCGATGCAGTCGAACATCCGCGCACCGTCGTACGGCGGCGCCTGCGGGTAGCCCCAGGCACCGATGCCGCTGAACAGCGTGGGCGACGGGGCGCCGAACCACACCGGCAGGGACGCGCCGACGGTCTCCTGCAGGGACTTGCCGCCGCCGTTCTCCGGCTTGACGTGCAGCACCGCGAAGTCGTACGGCGAACCGCCGCCGCCGGAGTGGGTGCCGGTGGCGATCCACTGCGAGGAGGTCTGCGCCCAGTCGGCCCACCATGCGCCGTACGGAGTGACGTTGCGCTGCGGGGAGCTGTCGACGCGGGAGGCGGACAGCCCGTTGTCGTTGTACGACGGGACGAAGATGAGGTTGCGGTACCAGCCGCCCCGGGAGCCGCTGTGAACGCAGTGGCCGGCGGTCCAGACGAGGTTCGACTTGCCCGGGTGCGCCGGGTCGTCGACGACGGTGCCGGAACAGACCTTGGGGCCGTCGGGGCTGTCGAAGAAGATCTTGCCGACCGGTGCCGCGTGCTGGTGGTACGGGCGGGCGACCTCCTTGGCCGCCACCGGGCGCGGAGCGGGGTCGGTGGTCCCCTGGTCCGAGCCGAAGTTCGACTGGACGGTGTTCTGGTTCTCCTTCGCCCCGGACATCCGGGCCGGCTTCCACAGGTCCTTGATGACCGGGTTGGCGAAGTCGGCCGCCTCACGCGCCCACTTGTCCCAGTTCTTCCAGTCGCCCTGCTTCCACTTCTCCAGGTCCTTGATGCTGGTGGGCAGACCGTTCGGAAGTTTGGCGTCGGAACCGGGGTCGGCCTTGGCCGAGGTACTGGCAGCCGCGGTCGGCTTCGCCGCCGCGTCGCTGTCGTCCGGGCCGCAGGCGGTGGCGGTGAGCGCGAGCAGCGCGGTCACCGCCGCCGCGGCTCGGGCGGACCGTCGAATGAATGGCATTGAGTTGTTCCCCCATGTACGTGCAGGTACGTGCTTTTTGTACGTTTCTTGTCATGCCCCCATCCGGGGCGGCCTCCACTATGCCGTTTCCCCGACGGAGTTGGATCACCGGCCCCTCGTTGTCGCAGAACCGTTTCATGGCACGGACGGGATCTTCACGCCCCATAGACCGGCTGCGGGGACTCGGCGTCGGCCAGCAGCTTCAGAGCGGTCTCGCCGGCCTCCGCCGGGGTCCACCGGGCGCCCTTGTCGGCCGTCGGTCCCGGCCGCCAGCCCTCCATGACGGTGATCCGGCCCGCTTCGGTCTCGAAGACCCGGCCGGTGACGGCGGCCGAGGCCACGGAGCCGAGCCAGACCACCAACGGGGAGACGTTCTCCGGCGCCATGGCGTCGAAGGCGTCATCCCCTGGCGCGGCCATGGTGTCGGCGAACGTCCGCTCGGTCATCCGGGTACGGGCGGCGGGCGCGATGGCGTTGACGCGGACGCCGTACCGGGCCATCTCGGCGGAGGCGACGAGCGTCAGGCCGATGATCCCGGCCTTGGCCGCCGAGTAGTTGCCCTGCCCGACGCTGCCCAGCAACCCTGCCCCGGAGCTGGTGTTGATCACCCGTGCATCGGGGGTGCGGCCGGCTTTGGCCTCGGCACGCCAGTGCGCGGCGGCATGCTTCAGCGGCAGGAAATGACCCTTGAGATGGACGCGCATCACCGCGTCCCAGTCGTCCTCGTCGAGATTGACGAGCATCCGGTCGCGCAGGAACCCCGCGTTGTTGACGAGGGTGTCGAGCCGGCCGAACGTGTCGAGCGCGGTGTCGACCAGGGCGGCGGCCCCGGCCGAGGTGGCGATGTCGTCGCCGTTGGCGACCGCCTCGCCGCCCAGCGCGCGGATCTCGTCGACGACCTGCTGGGCCGGACCCCCCGAGCCCCCGGCACCGTCCAGCCCGACCCCGAGGTCGTTGACGACGACTCGCGCGCCCTCGGCGGCGAAGGCGAGCGCATGCGCGCGGCCGAGACCGCGCCCCGCACCGGTGACGACGGCGACCCGGCCCTCGCAGATTCCGGCTTCGGTCATGTCAGCTCTCCTTGTTCGCGGTTGACGGGGATGGTGACGATGACGATGGCGGTGACGATGTCGCCATGTCCTGATCGCGGTTGACGGTGGCGGCGTCGAGGAAGGCCGGGCGCTCGCCGCCACCGTGCACGAGCAGGCTCGCCCCGGTGATGTACGCGGCGCGCTCCGAAGAGAGGAAGACACAGGCGTCGCCGACCTCACAGGGCTCGGCCAGCCGCCCGGCGGGCACGGTCCGGCCGACGGCCGCGATACCGGCGTCGTCCCCGTAGTGCAGATGGGACAACTCCGTGCGGACCATGCCGAGGACCAGGGTGTTGACGCGTACGGCCGGGGCCCATTCGACGGCCATGGAGCGCGCGAGGCTGTCCAGCCCCGCTTTGGCGGCGCCGTACGCGGCGGTCCCGGGTGACGGCCGGCCGCCGCTGACGCTGCCGATCATGAGGATCGAGCCGCCGGTCTCCTGATCGCGCATCACCTCGTAGGCGGCCAGTGACGCGGTCAGCGGGGTGGTGAGGTTGAGTTCGAGGACCCGGGCGTGCCGGGCGGCGCCGCCGTCGGCGAGCAGCCGGAACGGCGTCCCGCCGGCGTTGTTGACCAGGGTGTCGAGCCGCCCGCAGTCGTCCTTCACCCGCGCGAAGAACGCGTCGACGGAGCCGGGGTCCCGCAGGTCGAGGGGGACGAAGCGGGCCGTGCGGCCGTCCGCCGTGACGGGTTCGTCAGGGGGGCGGCGCGCGCAGACCACCACCTCGGCGCCCGCCTCCAGGAAGGCGCGGGCGATCCCCGCACCGACGCCTCTCGTGCCGCCGGTGACGACGACGACGCGTCCGGACAGATCGACGGTGACCGTCAACTGGCACCTCCCGCAGCGCTCGATCCGCTGCTACCTTCTACCTAACAAATGTTTGGTGGAAAGGTAGCTGATCCTCATCATGGGTGTCTCCACCTCGGCCCCGCAAGACGGAATCGCCGTCATCACCGTCGACTTCCCGCCCGTCAACGCCCTCCCCGTACAAGGGTGGTTCGACCTGGCCGACGCGCTGCGCGCGGCCGGCGCCGATCCGGCCGTCCGCTGTGTCGTGCTCACCGCCGCGGGCCGCGGCTTCAACGCGGGCGTCGACATCAAGGAGATGCAGCGCACCCCCGGACACCAGGCGCTGATCGGCGCCAACCGCGGCTGCGCCGACGCGTTCGGCGCCGTCTACGACTGCGAGGTACCGGTCATCGCCGCCGTGCACGGCTTCTGCCTGGGCGGCGGCATCGGCCTGGTGGGCAACGCCGACGCCATCGTGGCCAGCGACGACGCGACGTTCGGGCTGCCGGAGCTGGACCGCGGGGCGCTCGGAGCCGCCACCCACCTCTCCCGGCTCGTCCCCCAGCACCTCATGCGCGCCCTGTACTTCACCTCCCGCACCGCCACCGCCCAGGAGCTCCACCGGCACGGCTCGGTGTGGGAGGTCGTGCCCCGCGAGAAGGTGCTGGACGCCGCGCTCGCGCTGGCGCGCGAAATGGCGGCCAAGGACGGCGAGTTGCTGCGGCTGGCCAAGGCCGCGATCAACGGTATCGACCCGGTGGACGTCCGCCGCAGCTACCGCTTCGAGCAGGGCTTCACCTTCGAGGCCAACCTCAGCGGACTCGCCGACCGGCACCGGGACGCGTTCGTGTCGACGAAGTCGGCGAAGTCTGCTGAACCGGCGAAGTCTGCTGAACCGGCGAAGGCCACCACCCCCGGGCAACCGGTGAAGGAGGAGCGGTGAGTACGGACAAGACCATGACCGCCGACCAGGTCGTCGGCCGGCTGGGGAGCGGGATGACCCTCGGCATCGGCGGCTGGGGGTCACGCCGCAAGCCGATGGCCCTGATCCGGGCGCTGCTCCGCTCGGACGTCACGGACCTGACCGTGGTCTCCTACGGCGGCCCCGACGTCGGACTGCTGGCCGCGGCCGGCAAGATCCGCAAACTGGTCGCCGCCTTCACCACCCTGGACTCGATCCCGCTGGAACCGCACTTCCGGGCCGCCCGCGAGAGCGCCGCCTTCGAGATGACGGAGCTGGACGAGGCGATGTTCATGTGGGGGCTGACCGCCGCCGTCCACCGGCTGCCCTTCATGCCGATCCGGGCCGGGCTCGGCTCGGACCTGATGCGGGTCAACCCCGGCCTGCGGACCGTCGTCTCCCCGTACGAGGACGGCGAGGAACTGGTGGCCGTGCCCGCCCTCCGGCTCGACGCGGCGCTCGTCCACCTGAACCGGGCCGACGCGTTCGGCAACGGCCAGTACCTGGGCCCCGACCCGTACTTCGACGACCTGTTCTGCGAGGCGGCCGACACCGCGTACGTCAGCTGCGAACGCATCGTCGACAGCGCCGAGCTCCTGCAGGCAGGCGCGCCCCAGACACTGCTGGTGAAGCGGCACTCGGTCACCGGGGTCGTCGAGACCCCGAACGGCGCCCACTTCACGTCCTGCGCCCCGGACTACGACCGGGACGAGGCGTTCCAGAGCGCGTACGCCAAGGCCGCCGCCGACCCAGCGGCATGGCGGGAGTTCACCGACCGCTTCCTGTCCGGCGACGAGGACACCTACCAGGCCGCCGTGGCGGCGTTCGCGAAGGAGGGCGCATGAACGCGAAGGACACTTCAGGCGTGACCCGCGCCGAGTACTGCGTGGTGGCGTGTGCTGAAGCCTGGCGCGGGGACGGTGAGATCCTCGCCAGCCCGATGGGCACCGTGCCGGCGATCGGCGCCCGGCTGGCGAAGCTCACCTTCTCGCCCGATCTGCTGCTCACCGACGGCGAGGCGATGCTGATCGGCGACGTCCCGGCGATCGGGGGCGCGTCGGAGCTGATCGAGGGCTGGCTGCCGTACCGCCAGCACCTGGCGATGGTCACCGGTGGCAAACGGCACGTAATGATGGGCGCCAGCCAGGTGGACCGGTTCGGCAATCAGAACATCTCCTGCATCGGCGACTGGGAACAGCCCAAGCGCCAGCTGCTGGGCTCCCGGGGCGCACCCGTCAACACCCTCAACAATCCGACCAGTTACTGGGTGCCGAGGCATTCCTCCCGGGTCTTCGTCGCGCGGGTCGACATGGTCAGCGGCGTCGGCTACGACCGCGCGGCGACGGCCGGGAAGACCGCGACCCGGTTCCACGAGATCCGCCGGGTCGTCTCCGACCTCGCCGTCTTCGACTTCGACACCCCGGACCGGTCGATGCGGATCCGCTCCCTGCACCCGGGGGTAACGGCGGAACAGGTGCAGGACGCCACCGGCTTCCCGCTCGTGATCCCCGCCGACGTCCCGTTCACCCGTGAGCCGACGGACGCCGAACTGCGGCTGATCCGCGAGGTGATCGACCCCCGGGGCCTGCGGGACCGCGAGGTACGGGCATGAGCGGGCCGCCCGACGGGACCCCCGCGTCGTTCGACACCCCGGCCTCGTTCGAGACCCCGCTGACCAAGCTCGTCGGAGTGCGGTACCCGATCGTGCAGACCGGGATGGGCTGGGTGGCGGGCCCCCGGCTGGTGTCCGCCACCGCGAACGCGGGGGCGCTGGGCATTCTCGCCTCCGCCACCATGACGACGGAGCAACTGCGCGCTGCCGTGAAAGAGGTCCGGTCGCGGACCGACGCACCGTTCGGCGTCAATCTGCGGGCGGACGCGGGCGACGCCGCCGAGCGGGTCGGCATCCTCATCGAGGAGGGCGTGCGGGTCGCGTCCTTCGCCCTGGCGCCGTCCCGGGACCTGATCGCCCGCCTCAAGGACGCGGGCGTGGTCGTCATCCCGTCCATCGGCGCCCGCCGCCACGCGGAGAAGGTCGAGGCGTGGGGCGCCGACGCCGTTCTGGTGCAGGGCGGCGAGGGCGGTGGCCACACCGGCAACGTCGCGACGACGGTGCTGCTCCCGCAGGTCGTGGACGCCGTCGGCATCCCCGTCATCGCGGCCGGCGGCTTCTTCGACGGCCGCGGGCTGGTCGCCGCCCTGGCGTACGGGGCGGCCGGGATCGCGATGGGCACCCGCTTCCTGCTCACCTCCGACAGCACGGTCCCGGCCGCGGTCAAGGCCCGCTATCTGGCGGCGTCGGTCAAGGACGTCACCGTCACCACCAAGGTCGACGGCCTGCCGCACCGGATGCTGCGCTCGGAACTCGTCGACGCCCTGGAACGCTCGGGCCGGCCCGCCGCCCTGCTGCGCGCCCTGCGGCACGCGGCCGGGCTCAAGCACGATTCCGGGCTCGGCTGGCGGCAGATGGTCCGCGATGGTCTCGCGATGAAGCACGGCAAGGAGCTGACCTGGAGCCAGGTGCTGCTGGCCGCCAACACCCCGATGATGCTCAAGGCGTCGATGGTCGAGGGCCGCACTGACCTCGGGGTGATGGCCTCGGGCCAGGTCGCGGGCCTGATCGAGGACCTGCCGTCGTGCGCGGAGCTCGTCGGCCGGATCATGACGGAGGCCTGGGCGGCGCTCGGCGCGCTGCCCCGGGAGCCGGTGCGGTAAGCCCCCGCAGCCCGGTCGTCAGGCGCCCTGGGCCAGCCAGTCGTCGATCTCCGCCCGCAGCCGCGCCTTGGTCCCGTCCGGCGCGAAGGAGGCGTCCACTCCGGCGCGGGCCAGTTCGGCCAGCACCTCGTCGTCGTAGCCGAAGGCGTCACGGACGAGCTCGTACTCGCGCGCCAGTGACACGTTGATCATCGACGGGATGTCGGTGCTGAGCGTGACGAACAGCCCGGCCGCGCGCATCCGCTCCAGCGGGTGCGCGCGCAGCGACGCCGCGAAGCCGAGGGCGACGTTCGACGACGGGCACACCTCCAGCGGGATCCGCCGCTCCCGCACCTCGGCGACGAGTGCCTCGTCGTCCAGGATCCGGATGCCGTGTCCGATCCGCTCGGCTCCCCCGATGTCCAGGGCCGCACGGATGCTCTCCGGCCCACAGGCCTCTCCCGCGTGGTGCACGATGTGCAGCCCGGCCTTGCGGGCGGCGACGAAGACTTCCGCGAACGGTTCGACGGGGTGCGCCTCGTCCCCCGCGACCCCGATGCCCACCACGCCGGCCCCGGCGTGGCGCTCGGCGAGCTCCAGGGTGCGCCAGGCGCGCTCCACCGACCGGCGGCGGGAGTGGTCGAGCAGCACCCGGCACTCGATGCCGAACGTTTCCTGGCCCGCCGCCAGCCCTTCCAGCACGCTCACCAGCGGCATGTCGAGATCGCCGAGCCGTTCGCCGTGGCCGGCGGCGGTGAAGGACACCTCGGCGTAGCGGGTGCCGTTGGCCGCCTCGTCCTCGCAGAACTCGTAGGCGATCCGGTGGAAGTCCGCCGGCCGGCGGAGGCAGGACCGGACCAGGTCGTTCTGCGCGAAGAAGTCCGCGAAGCTCTCGAAGGCGTGTCCGCCGTCCACCAGATGCGCGGGGATCTCCACCCCGTTCGCGGCCCCGATCTCCGCCAGGGTCTGCCACCGCACGGTGCTTTCCAGGTGGACGTGCAGGTGGGCCTTGGGAAGCGCGCGCAGATCACGCGTCGTGGCGGGAGTCGACGTCATACCGGGAAGCCTGCCACCGGGTGTGGGAGCCGTCGAACGAATTGCCCCGCCGTTCCAGGACCGGCCCTACAACCGCTCAATGATGGTGACGTTGGCCTGGCCGCCGCCCTCGCACATGGTCTGCAGGCCGTACCGGCCGCCGGTGCGCTCCAGTTCGTGCAGCAGCGTCGTCATCAGCTTGGTGCCGGTGGCCCCGAGCGGGTGACCCAGCGCGATGGCGCCGCCGTTGACGTTGACCTTTCCGGGGTCGGTGCCGGTCTCCTTGAGCCAGGCGAGCACGACGGGGGCGAACGCCTCGTTGATCTCGACCAGGTCGATGTCGTCCATGGACAGCCCGGTCTTCTTCAGCGCGTACGCCGTCGCGGGGATCGGCGCGGACAGCATCCGGATCGGGTCCTCGCCGCGGCAGGACAGATGGTGGATCCGGGCCCGCGGCGTCAGGCCGTGCTCGGCGACCGCGCGCTCGGAGGCGATCAGCATCGCCGAGGCCCCGTCGGAGACCTGCGAGGAGACGGCGGCGGTGATCCTGCCGCCCTCCACCACCGGTTTGAGGGCGGCCATCTTCTCCAGGCTGGTGTCCCGGCGCGGTCCCTCGTCGGTGGTCACAGCGCCGTACGCGACGATCTCGCGGTCGAACCGTCCCTCGTCGATGGCGCGCAGCGCCCGCTGGTGGGAGCGCAGCGCGAGCTCCTCCATCGCCTCACGGGTGATGCCCCACTTGTCGGCGATCAGTTCGGCGCCGTGGAACTGGTTGACGGGCTGGTCGCCGTAGCGGGCCCGCCAGCCCTCCGAGCCGGCGAACGGGCCCTCGGTGAGGCCGAGCGGGTCGGCGGCCTGCCGGCTGGCGAAGGCGATGGGGATCATCGACATGTTCTGGGTACCGCCCGCGACCACCAGGTCGCTGGTGCCGGAGAGCACCGCCTGGGCGGCGAAGTGCACGGCCTGCTGGGAGGAGCCGCACTGCCGGTCGACGGTCACCCCGGGCACCTCCTCGGGAAGGCCCGCCGCCAGCCACGCCGTCCTGGCGATGTCGCCGGCCTGCGGGCCGACGGTGTCCAGGCAGCCGAACACCACGTCCTCGACCGCCGCCGGGTCGGCTCCCGAACGCTCCATGAGCGCCTTGAGGACATGCGCGCCGAGGTCGGCGGGGTGCACGGCGGACAGTCCGCCCTTGCGCCTGCCGATCGGGGTGCGGACCGCTTCGACGATGTAGGCCTCGGCCATGACTACTCCTCGGTGTCCTTCACGAATGTCGCTTCGTCCATGTCGGTTGTCGATGCCGGTCGTCCATGCCGGTTGTTCGGCTCAGCTCCGGACGGCCACGCCGTCCAGCACCATCGACAGGTACTGCCGGGCGATCTCCTCCGGGCTGTGCTGTCCGCCCGGCCGGTACCAGGAGGCCGCGACCCAGACGGTGTCGCGGACGAACCGGTAGGTGAGCCGGACGTCGAGGTCGGCGCGGAAGACTCCGGCGGCCACCCCGCGCTCCAGCGTCCCCAGCCAGGCCCGTTCGAACTTCACCTGCGAGTCGGCGAGATAGCCGAAGCGCGGCTGGGCGGCCAGGTGCCTGGCTTCCTTCTGGTAGATCGCCACCGCCGCCCGGTGCCGGTCGATCTCCTTGAAGGACTGCGTGACCAGGGCCTCGATGGTCTCCCTGGGCCCGAGGCCGGCGGCCAGCACCTCGTCGTACCCGGCCCACAGTTCGTTGAGGAAGGTCGAGAGGATCTCGTCGACCATCGATTCCTTGGAGTCGAAGTGGTAGTAGAGGCTGCCCGCGAGCATTCCCGCCTCGTCGGCGATGCGCCGGACGGTCGTCGCGTTGTAGCCCTGCGCGGCGAACACCTCGGCCGCGGTCGCCAGGAGTTCGCCGCGGCGCTCGGGGGCGGCGGTCATCGTCGTCTTCTTGCTGCTCTTGCTGCTCTGGCTGCTTTTCGGCACCGGGTCATTCTCGCCTCACGCGTGCTGGCTGCTGGCCGACACGGTCTCGCCGGTCAGGTACGAGGAGTAGCCGCTGGCCAGGAAGACGATCACGTTGGCGATCTCCCACGGTTCTGCGTACCGCCCGTAGGCTTCCCGCTCGGTCAGTTCGGCGAGCAGCTCGGGGGTGGTGACCTTCGCCAGGTGCGGGTGCATGGCCAGGCTGGGCGAGACCGCGTTGACCCTGACCCCGTAGGCGGCCGCCTCGACGGCGGCGCAGCGGGTGAGCGCCATGACGCCCGCCTTGGCGGCGGCGTAGTGCGCCTGCCCCGCCTGGGCGCGCCAGCCGACCACGGAGGCGTTGTTGACGATGACGCCGCCGCTGCCGGCCCGCCGCATCCGGCGGAGTGCGGCACGGGTGCAGCGGAACGTGCCGCCGAGAGTGACGTCGAGGACCTTGGACCACTGCTCGTCCGTCATGTCGACGAGCTCGGTGGTCCCGCCGAGCCCCGCGTTGTTGACGAGGATGTCGAGCCGTCCGTGCCGCTCCTCGGCGAGGTCGAACAGCGCGGTGACGTCGTCCTCGCTGGTGACGTCGCAGGCCACGCCCGCCACCCGGTCCGCGCCGAACTCCGCCGCCAGCGCCTCGGCGGACTCCTTGATCCGGCGGGGGTGCGCGTCGCCGATGACGATGCTCGCGCCCTCCTCCAGCAGTCGGCGCGCGGTGGCGCCGCCGATACCGGCGCCCGCCGCCGCGGTGACGACGGCGGTGCGCCCGGCCAGGAGGTCGTGCCCCTGCGGATACGGGGGCGGGGTACCCAGGTTCGCGGTCATACGCGGAACTCCTCCTCGACGGCTGACGGGGCGTACGTTAATCTACCAAACACTTGTTAGGGAAGGCTCGTAGGGGAGGACGGAATCCGATGGACCTCGACTTCACGCCCGGGGAGGACACGTTCCGGGCCGAGGCCCGCGCCTGGCTCGCCGCGCACGTCCCCGCCACCGCGCTGCCCTCCCTGGAGACCGCCGAGGGCTTCGCCGCCCACCGCGATTGGGAGCGCGAGCTGTCCGGCGCCCGCTGGTCGGTGGTGTCCTGGCCCGAGGAGTACGGCGGCCGGGGCGCCTCGATCCTGCGCTGGCTGGTGTTCGAGGAGGAGTACTACGCCGCGAACGCGCCCGGCCGGGTCAGCCAGAACGGCATCAACCTGCTCGCCCCGACCCTCTTCGAGCACGGCACCGACGAGCAGCGCGCCCGCATCCTGCCCGCCATGGCGAGCGGCGCGACCATCTGGGCGCAGGCCTGGTCGGAACCGGAAGCGGGCAGCGACCTGGCCTCGCTGCGCTCCACCGCTACCCGCGCCGACGGCGGCTGGCTGCTGAACGGACAGAAGACCTGGTCGTCCCGCGCCGCCTTCGCCGACCGCGCGTTCGGCCTCTTCCGCAGCGACCCGGCGGCGGACCGGCCGCACCGCGGTCTGACGTACCTGATGTTCGCCCTGGACGCGCCGGGCGTGACGGTACGGCCCATCGGACGCCTCGACGGCAAGCCCGCCTTCGCCGAGCTCTTCCTGGACGACGTCTTCGTCCCCGACGAGGACATCATCGGCGCCCCCGGCCAGGGCTGGCGGGTCGCGATGAGCACGGCGGGCAACGAGCGCGGCCTCACCCTGCGCAGCCCCGGCCGCTTCCTGGCCGCCGCCGACCGTCTGACCGCGCTGTGGCGCGAGCGGGCGGACCCGCACGACACGGCGCTGCGCGACCGGGTCGCCGACGCGGTGATCGGCGCCCGCGCCTACCGGCTCTTCACCTTCACCAACGCCTCCCGTCTCGCGGAGGGCGGGGACATCGGCGCCGAGTCCAGCCTCAACAAGGTCTTCTGGTCGGAACTCGACATCAGGCTGCACGAAACCGCCCTCGACCTGCTCGGCTCCGACGGCGAACTCGCCGACGGGGACGACGGCGGCGGCTGGGCGGAGGGCTACGTCTTCTCGCTCGCCGGGCCGATCTACGCCGGAACCAACGAGATCCAGCGCGACATCATCGCCGAGCGGCTGCTCGGCCTCCCGAAGGGACGCCGGTGATGCGGTTCCTGCTCGACGCCGAACAGACCGCCTTCGTCCGCACCCTGGACCAGCTGCTGGCCGCGGCGGACACCCCGGCCGTCGTCCGCGCCTGGTCGGCGGGCGACCACGGCCCGGGCCGCGCCCTGTGGGAACGTCTCGCCGGGACCGGCGTCTTCGCCCTGGCGGTCCCCGAGGAGTACGACGGCCTCGGACCGCTCCCCGTCGAACTCGCCGCGGCATTCGTGGAGCTGGGCCGGCACGCGGTGCCGGGGCCGCTGGCCGAGACCATCGCCGTCTGCGCCCTCCTGCGGGGACTCGGGGACCGCGGTCCGGCGAAGGAATGGCTGCCGCGCATCGCCTCCGGCGAGGTGCTCGTGACGCTGGCGCCGGCCGGCTCGTACGCCCTGGACGCGGATGCCGCTGACGCGGTCTTCCATGTCGTGGCGGACGGCCTCGCGCTCGCGACCGGCCACGGGCCGGTCCGCGCCTCGCTCGACCCCGCCCGCCGGCTCGCCCGCCCCACGGGGGGCGAACCGCTCATGTCCGGCCCGGCCGTACGGGACGCCGTGCGCGAGGCGGCCGACTGGGCCTCCTTCGCGACCGCCGCCCAGTCCCTGGGCACCGGCCTCGCCCTGGTGGAACAGACGGTGGCCTACGTAAAGCAGCGCACCCAGTTCGGCACCGCCATCGGTGGCTTCCAGGCCGTCAAGCACCAGCTCGCGAACGCCCTCCTCGGTCTGGAGTTCGCCCGCCCGCTCCTTTACGGGGCGGCGGTGGCACTGGCCGGCGGCTCGCCGGGCGCGGGCCGCGACATCGCCGCCGCCAAGGTCGCCTGCGGCGAAGCCGCCTATGCGGCGGCCCGCACCGCGCTCCAGCTGCACGGGGCGATCGGCTACACGGCCGAGTACGACCTTTCGTTGTGGATCGGCAAGGCGACCGCGCTGCGCACGGCGTGGGGCACGCCGGCCGAGTGTCGGGCGCGGGTGCTTGCGGGGTAGCCGGGTGCGTCCTGGGTACCGGGGCCGGGCTCTCCGGCGCAGGGGTTCGAAATCGACTATTTACGGGCCTGGCGGCCCACAAATAGCTCGGCAGCATTTCGAACCCCTACGCCTCCGATCCCGGCCCCCTCGCCGCCGTTCGAACGCTTGGGCGCCATTGCCCGCCCCCCACTGCGTCTGCTGTGATCCTCCGGTTGCAACTCGTGACCAACCCGATTGACCAGGGGGCTATATGAGGCTGCGTCAGCTGTTCGTTTCACTGGTGGCGGGAGCCTTACTGCTCTCCACCGCCGGTGCCGCCGCTGCCACCACCACCGAGCCGGCGAACGCCGGCACCGCACGGACCGAGTGCTCGGCGTCCCTCTTCGAAGGAGACCCACGGCTCGGCCCGGAGGTGCTGCCCACCAGGGGCGCCGTCGGGAACGAGCTGTTCCTGTACCAGCGCACGGGCGGGCTCTCCGAGCAGGCGTTCCTGTCGACGTACAACACCGGCACCAGTTGGATCTACCCGCCCCAGAACGGCTACGTCATCGGCCCCGACGGCCGGCCCGTCGAGTGGCAGCAGACCCTGCTCCCCGGCCAGGACATCGACCGGTTCGGCAGTGAGTACGGCTCCTTCCTCGCACCCGAGGGCCTGCCGTACGCCAACCGCTCCATCCCGCCGCAGAGCCTGGACGGCACTCCCGCGGCCGGTTGCAACTACCACGACTACCGCGTCCTCAAGCCCTTCACCGTGGACGCGGGACCGATCGCACCCTGGTTCGCACAGCCCGGCTACGGCCTCCAGTACCAGCTGGACGCGACCCTCGTGCCCGGCTCCCCGACCGCTCTCAACGTCATGTGGCTGGTGGCCAACGGCTATTTGCAGCGGCTTGTCTAGGGCCCACAAAAAGGACGATCGCCGAGAGTGATGATACGGAACCGACGGTAGTCGCAAGCACGCTGTACAGGAGCGTTCCGGCGTGGACAGATGTCGCGCAGGCGGAAATCGGAAGATCCAGTGGCGGCCTCCAAGGCCGTTACCGGTGATTCACGCTCAGTGACCGCTGCCGCGATGAACTCAGCAGATGGCCCCGCCGGGCACCATCAGCTGCCTACCGGGCGGTACTCCGCGACGGTGGTCCGGAAGAAAGCGATCCGGCTGGGAGGACCGTAGGGGCCTGAGAGGGGCCATACTGGGGGTAATGACGAAATCAGCCGTGACCCGCCGCCACCTGCCCGCCAGCCCCTTCCGGATTCCGGTCGCCCCTCCCGTCGAGAACTTCGAGGTGGGTGACCGGGTAACGCATGACGTCTATGGACTCGGCCGAATCATCGGTGTCGAGGACGAGGTCGCCGTGCTTGCCGACTTCGGATCCCGCCAGGTACGGATCATCAAGCCGTACTCGAAGGTAACGAAGCTCTGAGGTTCCTGGCCGCGCCCCCGCAAGGACGCGGCCAGGATTCTCCCCGCCCGCCGCCCTGAGCCCAAGGGACCTCAGGGCCGGCTCGAAACTCCGGCATGCCCGCGCCCGGCGCGAGACGCCGGCCAGTATCCCGGCTCCGGTCCACCGGGCCGCCGCACCATCTCTTCATGCTCCAACTCCCCACCGTTCAGACGTGTTCCCAGCCCGTGAAGTTCCCCGGCTCCGGCACGAATCTCATGACTTTCGCGGCCCGGGGGTCGGTTCAGCGCGCCAGTGAGGCCCCGTCGCCCATGGCGATCACCGGGTGGCTCCGCGGGTCGAGGGCGCGCAGCAGGTCGACCATGTGTGCTGCGGACAGGCTGACGCAGCCGTGCGTCGGGCCGCCGTGGTCGACGTGGATCCAGATGCCGCCGCCGCGGCTTTTGCCCAGCGGCTGTCTGCTGTCCAGCGGGGACGCACCCGGCACGCGGTTGTAGTCGATGGCGACGACGTAGTCGAAGGACCCGCCCAGCGCCTCGCCGCGGAATCCGGTGCCGCCCGCGGTGAAGCCCTGGGAGCGGTGGTACGGCAGTCCGCTGCCCGGGTCGGGCTTGAAGCCGCCGGCGTCGCTGAGCGTGAAGACCCCTACGGGGCTGTGCAGATCGCCCTCCTGGTGTGTGCCGGTCCAGCCGCGCAGGGCGTTGTGCGCGGGCCAGGCGGCTCCCGCCCGCCAGCGGCCGTCGGCGGCCCGGGTCCACAGGGTGACGGTGGAGTCGGAGGAGTCCTTCGCCCGGCCCGAGGCGAGCAGTACCTGGTGGGAGGCGGTGGGGATCGCCGCGAGGGTGGCGGGGCCAAGACCGGGGATCCGGTCGGTCGCGTGGCCGGCGGGCGCGTTGTCCTGGGCGGCGTCGGCCACGGTCGCCGACGGGGGCCCTGCGCCGGTCCTGACGACGGCGGGGACCGAGGCCGCCCGGTCCTGCGACCGCGGGCCGATGAGGGGGTCGATCGGGCCGATGGAACCGAACCCGAACCAGGCCGCTGCGGTGGCCAGCGACAACACCGTCGTCACCCCGGCCAGGGCGGCCGTCCGGCCGGAAGCGCGACGCCGGGACCGGTGCCGCGCGCGGTGGCGGCCATGGCTGGTTCGCGTTTCGGGCACTGTGACGGGCCTCATGGGCAGCGATACTCGCAAAGTCCGGGCCCGCTGGGGGCCTCCGGGCCGACATCCGTCCCAGATGTCCTGACCCGTCCCTCACACATCCGGGAGGGGAACTGATGAACAATCGCACGATGGACGAGACCTCCCCGTACGACAGTGCCCTGCCCGACGACCGCGACCGCGACCCGTCAGGGCGGGCCCGCAACGCCCGGCCACGCGACGGACTCGGCCGGCCCCTGCCGTACGGGGCGCCCGGCGTGGAGCGGCAGCCCGAGGGCGTGCCGCGCTCCCCCGGGCAGTCGCTGGCCGAGGCGCAGCGACTGCTCGACGCGGGGCTGCCGTTCCACGCCCATGAGGTGCTGGAGGACGCGTGGAAGGCGGCCGACGAGCCGCAGCGGGCGCTGTGGCGCGCCCTGGCACAGCTCGCCGTGGGGCTCACCCACGCGCTGCGGGGCAACGCGTCGGGCGCGGCGACCCTGTTGCGCAGGGGCGCTGACGGCATCGAGCCGTACCGGGACGCCGCGCCGTACGGGATCGACATCGCGGGCCTCGTCGGCTGGGCCCGCGAGCTGGCGGACCGTCCCGGTGCGGCGCAGGGCGCCCCGGCTCCGCGGCTGGTGGTGGAAGAAGGCGTGTAACGCGTTTGGACGCCCGGCCCAAGTACAGATGTAAGACATCGCTCATCTGTTCAAGGAGTCGCCCGTGCAAGCGAAGCATTCGATACCGCCACCTGGCCGCGCTGCCGGCTCTTCTCAGAACGCTCACACAGCGCTCTCACAGGACTCTCACACTGGCTCGGGATGATCAGGTCAACCGGGGCGACGAGAGAGGGCCCGCCGTATGAAAAAGCGTCTGCAGCCCATGCGCGGAACGGTTCATACCCTGTCCCGTCTGCTGGGCAGGACCGGTGTCCTGGTCGTGGCCTGGCTGACCGTCACGGTCGCGGGGACCGGAGTGGTCGTCGCGACGGGCGAGTCGCCGTTCGCGGCCTCCGAAGCGGTGAGTGGGCCCGCTGTGTTCGCCGGGCTTCCCGGGGTGTCGAACACCGTGCACGCGACGGCGAGCATCAAGCAGGTCGGCGCGCTCTTCGACGGCGGGCTGTCCGGCGGCCATTACTGCACGGCGAGCGTGGTGCAGAGCGCCGGCAAGAACGTCGTCGTGACCGCGGCGCACTGCCTGTCCGGGGGTACCGGCGACACGGTCTTCGTACCGGGTTACCACGACGGCGAAGCACCGTACGGTGTCTGGCCGCTGGAGAGCGTGACGCTCGCCCCGGGGTGGACGAGCGGCGCGGACCAGGACCTGGACGTGGCGTTCGCCGAGGTGGCGCCTGTGAACGGCCGTGAGATCCAGGACGTGGTCGGCGGCTACACGATCGGCACCAGCGGGAGCGGCGACAACGACGGGACGACGGCCACCACCGTACGGATCACCGGCTACCCGTCCACCGCGGACGCACCGCTCACCTGCTACAACGACGCCATGGCGTACACCGCCGACCAACTGCGGATCGCCTGCACCGACTACACGGGCGGGACCAGCGGTAGCCCCTGGGTCACCGGCCTGGACCCGGACACCGGTACCGGGACGGTCATCGGTGTCATCGGCGGCTACGAGGAGGGCGGCGACACTCCGGACGTCTCGTACAGCCCGGCCTTCGACAGCGTGATCGGTTCCCTCTACGAGAAGGCCGTCGCGGCCTCGCAGTAGATCGGTTCGATGGAAAAGATGCTGCGCGAAATCGAATCACCCCACCGGCGCCGGAGCGCAGGGTCCGCGCGTGTAGACGTCGGCCCCGGGACCCGGAGTTGGCCGCGGATCCCGGGGCCGACGCTGTCACACCCTCACCCGCCCCGACGGCGGGTGAAGGGCCCGACCCAGCAGGCGGCGCAACCTGGTGGGTCGGGCTGGTCGTTGGCCTGGTCCCATCTTCAATGCCCGGTCTTGAGCGGGGCTCGTGACGGGCTGTAGCACGGCCACGAGCGACGAGGCCCCTGCCGGTGCCCGGGGAAGGGCCGGCGGGGGCCTCGCGTTCGATGGGCCGCTGTCAGCCGCGCAGCAGGAAATCGTAGACCGCCTGGCGTCCGGCGTCGCTGGTGGCCCGGCTCTGCACGGAGTGCGCCGCTCCGGGCACGATCACGACCTGGCCGAGCGGGGCCATCTTCGCCTCCTGGCGGAGCCATTCCATCGGGGTGGACACGTCCCGGTCGCCGCCGAGCAGCAGCACCGGCACCCGGGGCAGTTTCCGGTGACGGGGCGGGGCCGCCGGCACGGGTTCGCGCGGCCAGTCCAGGCAGCTGAGGATGAAGCCGTTACGGGTGGCGGTGGCCGCGTCGAAGGGCCAGGTGCGGGCCGGTGCGAGCTTGCGCTCGACCCTGTCCAGCGCCGCGGCCCGGCCGTCGACCGGAGTGTCGGACGTGCCCCACGGGTAGTGGTAGTCGGCGCACAGCGTGCTGGCGTGCAGACCCTGGCTGAGTTGCTCGGCCGTGGCCGCCGACCCTTCCCGGGTGCCGTCGATGTACCCCTGCAAGGTCTGCGGCTGGCCGGCCGCCGCCAGGTGCAGCGCCTCGGGGACGCCCTTGAAGTCGGGGTCGACGAACTCGTAGGTGGTGATCATGTCCAGGACGGCGGGCCCGTTGTGGTAGGTCCGCACCACCTGGGCGAGGTCACGGGCCGGGTCGGTGGTGCACGCGGTGGCCGCGCAGGCGGCGCGCAGCACCCGGGCGGTGGCGGTGAGGGTGGTCAGGTCCGGCAGGTTGTCGCCCTGCTGCGGCACCACCGAGTCCAGCACCAGCCGGTTGACCCGGTCCGGGTGCGCCAGTGCGTACCGTTCGGCGACGAAGGTGCCGTAGGAGACGCCGTCCAGGGTGATCCTGCGGGCGCCCAGCGCCTGCCGCAGCAGGTCCAGGTCGCCGACGGTGTCGGCGGTGCTGAAGTAGCGCCGGTCGGGGCCGATGGCGGCCGCGCAGTCCTTGACGGCCTGGTGAGTGGGCGGCGTCAGGTCGGAGGATCCCATCTCCTTCTGGAGTTGCGGGCATTGGAGCGCGCCCGCGCCGGTGCCCCGCTGGTCGATCATGATCATCCGGTACTGGCCGAGTACGGGCGCCATGATGCCCGCGATCCTGGTCATGAGGGGCACGCCCGGCTGCCCCGGTCCTCCGGCGAGAAAGATCAGATCGCCCTTGGGTGCCCGGGTGTTGCCGGTCATGGCCACGCTGAGCGCCAGGGTGCCATGGGTGCGCCCGGAGTGGTCGAGCGGGACGGCGAGGGTGGCGCAGGTGAATTTCTCCTGCCCCGGGCACGGCGCCTGCCCGGTGAGGTGACCCGTGCGCTGGGGCGCGGTGGCCGGCGCCCCGGCGGGAACGGCCGTGGGGGCCGCCCCTGCTGTGAGCGCGCCGGCGGCCGCCAGGGCCACCAGCCCCGTCATCGTCCGTCTGCGGAACCGCACTGCGACCATGGACCCGTCCCCAATCCCCGTTGTTCCGCCGTTTTGTACGGCTGAACGGGGGCGCGCCGCCCGGACTCCCCCGTCCGTCCGACGGTGCGCCCCCGCACCGCACAGGCTGCTATGTGCCCCGCCGTACCGCGAGCGTTTGTGCCAGGATTCGATGAGGTTCAAAGGGTGAGCGGGCCGCGGGGCCCCGGGGGAGAGCATGATCCGACTGGCAGTGGACTCCACCGGGCTGGCCAGGTCCCGGTTCGCCGTCTCACCGCTGATCGAGGCGGCCGGCACCCTGATGCCGTGGGGAGTGCGGGGACCGCTGAGCGCGGACCCCTGGGTGTACCGGGCCCGGCGGCTGCTGCGCCGGGAGGACCTGCCGCTGCTGACCGCGCTCGCGGTGGACCGGGCCGGTTATCTGCCGGACTTCCTGACTCCGTATCCGAGTGTCCCCTCCCCCGATGTCGCCGACGAGTTGGAGCAGGTGCGCACCACCCCGCCGGAGCGGGTCGTCGCCGAAATGGAGGCGGTGCGGGTCGGCCGCCCCGCGAACGGGCTGGCGGGACGGGAACTGCCGGACGTGGTGCGCGAGACGCTGGACCGCGGCGGCCGGTATCTGGCCGAGCGCGCCGCGGACGAGCTGGGCCGCTACTGGGAGAGCGGCTTCGCGGCCCACTGGCCGCAGGCCCGGGCGGTGCTGGAGGCCGAGGTCGACCAGCGGGCCCTGACCCTGGCCCGCTACGGCGCCGCCCGCCTCTTCGACTCGCTGCATCCGTCGATCCGCTGGGACGGCGGAACCCTCCGCGTCGACAGCCGCTTCGAGGTGACCCTGCCCGTGCCGATGGTGCTGCTCGTGCCGTCCCTGGTGGCCTACGCGATCGGCGTCTCCATCGACCCGGTCCGGGGGGTGCCGCTCCGGCCACCGGCGCTGATCTACCCGGCGCGGCCGCCGGCGGCGGACAGGGCGCCGCCCAGCGCGGAACTGGCCCGGCTGCTGGGCCCGACCCGCGCCGATCTGCTCGCCTCGCTCGACCGGCCGGCGACCACCACGGCGCTGGCCGCCACCCGCTTCCTCAGTCCCGCGACGGTCTCGTACCACCTGGGTGTCCTGCGCAGGGCAGGGCTGGTCAGCAGCACGCGGTCGGGCCGGGAAGTGCTGTATCTGCGCACTCCGCAGGGCGGGCGGCTGCTGTCCTCCCCGCCGGGGTAGCCCTCAGCCCTGCTCGGCCGGTGCGGTCAGCAGGCCCAGCGCGGTCAGGTCGTCGACGGGCTCGTGGACGCTGCAGGAGCCGACGGACGTGAAGGCGGAGCGCACCCGCGCGACGCCTTCGGCGCCGAGCCGCTCGACGCGGTCACGGACCGTGCCGGCCGTCCGCTCGGCGAGCAGCGCCGCCACCGCGTCGCTGCCGGCCCCGTCCAGCGCCGCTTCGGTGGCCAGCAGGACGTTGAGGAACCCGTGGTGCTCGAAGCCGGTCGCGGGGTCGGTGTGCCGCAGGGCGTGGTGCAGTCCCGCGGTGCATTTGAAGGCCAGTCCGCGGCTCGCGCAGGTGATGATCGCCCCGGCCAGTTCCGCCTCGCCGGGGAACGCCGCGGCGGCGGTGCCGCCGGTGCGCAGTTTGGCGTGGTGCCGGCTCGCCGCGAGGGCGTCGGCCACGTCCGGGCCGAGGGCGCCGCGCGGTACCTCCACATGGGCGGTGACGTCCGCGGGCAGCTCGCGGTCGAGGACGGCGAGCGCCGCACCGATCGCGGCGCCGTCGGGCAGCGCGATCTCCACGGCCGCGAGACGGGCGCCGGACACCTTCGCGAGCAGGTCCAGCGCGGGCGGCAGGGCCGGGGTGCCGCCGGGCACGGTCAGGCCGATGCCGATGACGTCGTCGCCGGGGAGCGCCGCGATGGCGGCGGCGAGCTCGCCGAGCCGGGGGGCCGGGAAGACGAAGGGGCCGACGAGGTCCGCGAACCACGCCGTCCGGTGGCCGAGGTGCGCGGGCAGCGCCCGCGGCAGCGGTACGTCCCCGGGCGGGAACAGTGCGGCGTCGTCGATCAGTCCGGACCAGGCGGTGTTCATGAAGCGGCCTTCCCTTGGGGTGGCGCTGCCGCCACCCGCGTGGAGGGGACCGGTTCGCCCGGTCCCCTCCACGGATCTCAGCGGGTCAGCTCACCTTTCGTCAATCCTTCAGGAGATTGAAGTTACTGGTGGTGACCGCTCCCTTCTTGATCTTCACGGTGGTGGTGGTCGGCTGGTAGCCGTCCTTGGCGATGATCAGGGTGAGCGGGTTGTTGCGGACGTCGAGCCACAGGGCGTACGTACCATCCGTGCCCGTCTTGAGCGTGTAGTGCGTCGCCCAGGTGTTGATCTGGACGGTCGCACCCGCAAGCGGCGTGCCGGCGCCGGTCACCGTACCGGTGATCTTGGCCCAGGTGGCCGGGGGCTTGACGGTGAACGTGACACCGATCGGGTCCAGCCGGTAAGGGGTGTCACTGGTCAGCGCCAGCGAGGCGTGGAACGTGCCGGGCTGGGTGACCTCCGGGACCGACGCGTCCAGCGTGACGGTGAACGAGACCGTCGCGCCGGCCGCCACGGTCAGCTTGTCCGTGCTCTCGCTCAGCCAGCTGACGTCGGCGCTGTCCGACTGGTCGTAGCCGGGCAGCAGCTCAGCCGTCTTGACGGGCGTCTGGCCCGCCAGGCCGCCGATCGCGTAGAAGCCCGGTCCCGCGCCGCCGCGGTAGACTGACGCGTTGGCGTTGGGCAGTGCGCTCCAGGTGTTGTCGGCCGGGTTGTAGGCCCACGCCTGGTTGGTGATGGCCGCACCGCTGTTGATGGCGCCGCCGGCGATCAGCAGCAGGCCGTTGGCGGAGGTGTACGACGTGCCCCACTGGTCGGTGGGCTGGTCGGCGATCGGCGACCAGGCGTTCGTGGCCGGGTCGTAGACGTAGCCGTGCTTGACGGTGCCCGCGTCGGTGGTCCCGCCGGAGCAGTACAGCTTGCCGCTGATGGCGCCGCACGCCTCCCAGGAGATGGCCTCCGGGTAGGCGGCCGCCGCGGACCAGCTGTTGGACGCCGCGTTGTAGACCGACACGTCGGTGGTGCCGCAGGCGGTCGCGGTGCAGCCGCCGACGACGTACAGCTTGTCGTTGACGACGGCGCTGCCCGAGCCGGCGTACGGCTTCGGGGTCGCCGCGCCGGTGGACCAGGTGTTGGCCGCGGTGTCGTAGATCTCCAGCTTGGCGTCCGGAGCGCCGGAGGCTCCCCAGCCGCCCGCGATGTAGAACTTGCCGCCGATGACTCCGTGGGCGGGTGCCTCACGGGTGTCGGCCGCGGCGGCCTTCTTGGTCCAGGTGCCCGCGGTCGTGTCGTAGGCGTACAGGTCGCTGGTGTCCGCGGCCCCGGTGAAGCCGAAGCCCGAGTAGACGGTGCCGTTGGCGACGCCCACGGCGTTGTCGCCCGTGGTCACCGGCAGGTCGGCGATCGTCTGCCAGGCGGTGCCGGCCGCACCCTGCGCCGCGGGGGTGACCCGGGGCGCCTTGTCCGACGTGAGCGCCAGCTTGGACGTGCTGGTCCTCACGAGGTTCAGCGGGGCTCCGCCGGTCTTCGCGATGACGAAGTCACCCGCGGTCTCGCCGACGTTCAGGGTGGCGGGAGCGGTGCCGGTGTTCTTCACCGTCACCTTCTGGGTGGCGGTGCCGCCCCAGGCGGCCGTCTTGCTGATGGCGCCGGGAGTGACCTGCAGCCGGCCCGCCTTGAGCGCGAGGTCGGCGCGGACGGTGCCGTCCGGCGGCACGTTCGCGGTGGCACTGGCCTTGGAGTAGCCGGCGGCCGCTGCCACGAAGGGGTGCTTTCCGGTCAGGTGCGAGAACACCCAGTAGAAGCCGTCACCGAGCGCCGCGTCGTCCGGGGTCGCCGCGGTCGTGGTCTTCTCCGCGGGGGCGTCGGCGCTGGTCACCGTCGCACCGTTGACACCGGTGTGGGTGTTGGCGTCCGTCACGTTGCCGACCACCAGGCCGCCGGGGACCGGGTCGTAGGAACGCTGGCCGACGAAGACGTTGTCCAGCTCCCACCAGTAGGCCCAGGTGCCGGAGTAGTGGAAGCGCAGCCGGACGTCGCTCTTGCCCGCGTAGGCGGTCAGCGGCAGGTCCACGTGCTGGGGGCCGAGGAGCGAGGTGGTCGTCTGGTGCCACAGCGTGGTCCAGGTGGTCCCGCCGTCGGCGCTGACGTCCACGTCGGCGGTCGAGTTGGAGTAGCCCTTGTACTCGGTGTCGAAGCCGACCACCGGGGTGGTCTTCCCGGTCAGGTCGAACGACGGGGAGAGCAGCTGGCTGTCCTGGTGCTTGCCGCTGCCGATGTGGTCGCTGTCGATGATGGCGAAGCCGCCGGTGCCACCGGTCTTGTTGGTGCGCTTGCCGGCGTCGTCGAAGCCCCAGCCGCCGGTCGTGCCGTCGGCGTTGGTCACGCTCCAGCCCGCGGGCGCGGTGGTGGTGGAGTCGAACGGTTCGGTCGCGCCGTTGAGGTGGACGGCGTAGCCGGGAGCCTGCGCGGCGATCGCGTCGACCGGGACGGCGACGTTCACGGTCTGGTCGGCGGTGCCGACGGCGACGACCTTGTCGACCGACTGGTAGCCGGTGTAGGCCGCGGTGACGTGCAGGGTGTAGGAGACACCCTGCGGGAGCGTCAGCTGGTACGCGCCGGTGGCCGGGTCGGTGAACACCGGGCCGCCCGGTACTCCGTTCACGGTGATCTTCGCGTAGAGCGGCCAGCCGTGCCCGGATCCGTCGGCGACCTTGCCGGAGACGGTCTGGCGCGGCACGGCGTCCAGGGCGAACGACTGGGTGACCGTACCGCCGTCGGCGAGGACGACCGAGGCGACGGTCTTCGTGGCGTAGCCGTAGGCGCTCGCCGAGACGTCGTAGCTGCCCGGCGGGATGTCGAGCTTGTAGCCGCCGGCGGCGTCGCTGACGGCGCTGTGGTCACCTGCCTTGACCTGCGCTCCGGCCAGTGGCGCGCCGGTGGCGTGGTCGGTGACCGTACCGGAGATCACGCCGTGCGGTCCGCTGCGGAAGGCGTCGAGGCCGTTCGGGGTGCCGAGGCCGGTCGGGCCGTCGTAGCCGGTGCCCGCGGTGCACAGGTAGGCCGGCGTGCAGGTGCCGTTGATGCCCGTGGTCACGTCGTTGAGCGAACCGGGCTTCGCGTACGGGTACGCGTTCGGGTAGGTGCCGGCGCCGGGGGTGCCGGCCGCGGCGTACACGCCCGCGATGATCGGCGAGGCGGCGCTGGTGCCGCCGTACACCGACCAGCCGGAGGCTCCGTAGGTCTGGTAGACCGCGACACCGGTCAGCGGGTCGGAGACCGCCGAGACGTCCGCCACCGCGCGCTTGGCGCAGGGCGTGTCCGTCTGGAAGGCCGGCTTGGGCTCGTAGAGCGAGCACCCGGAACCGGGCCCGCCGTACGAGTTGTGCCAGACCGACTCCGTCCAGCCACGGCCGCTGCCCGCGTCCCTGGCCAGCGCGGTTCCGCCGACGGAGGTCACGTACTGGGAGGCCGCCGGGTAGCTGACGCCGTAGTCGCTGTCACCCGAGGACGCCACGATGGCCACGCCCGGGTGGTTGTAGTACGGGTCCATCGCCGTGGTCTCCGACGGGTCCTCGCCGCTGCCGGGCGTGGAGTCGTAGCCCGTGCCGTACGAGTTGGAGACGTACTTGGCGCCGAGTGCGACCGCCTGGTCCACCGCCGCGCCGAGGTTCTCGAAGCTGGGGTCGTCCGCCTCGACCAGCAGGATGTGGGCGTTGGGGGCGGCCGCCGACACCATGTCGACGTCCAGCGAGATCTCACCCGCCCAGCCGGGGTCGGGAGCCGGGTAGTCGGTGCCGCCGCGCTGACTGACCTTCTTGAAGCAGCCGTTGGCGGTGGTGCAGGCCGGGAGTCCGTACTGCGCCCGGTAGACCGCGAGGTCGGCCTCCGCGGTCGGGTTGTCGTAGGCGTCGACGATGGCCACGGTCTGGCCGGCGCCGCCGTCGGCGGGGAGCGCGTAGGCGCTCTGCAGGTCCCCGGGGCCGAAGCCGTTCGGGGTCGCCGTGTTGATCCCGACGGTGCCGCGCAGGTCGGTGCGGCGCAGCGCGAAGCAGCTGAACTGACCGGGCTTGGCCGCGCCGCACTGGGCCGTGACATCGGGCCGGGCGGCGGAGGGGACGGCCGACGCCGTTGCGGCGGCGGGAAGTTGGAGACCGAGCAGGGCCACGGCGGCAGAGGCGGCGGCGGCGATGACCGACGCCACGCCTCTGCGTCTTCCGGGCCGCCGCTGTATGGGTATACGCAAAGCAGGACTCCTGGAATCTGACCGGAGCCGGCCGGTACAGGGGTCGACCGGCCGACGGCGGGTCCAATGGACCGCTTGCGTATACCTACGCCTCAGCCGTATCAGCGGAACGTGACAAGGTTGTCGGATACCTGACAGTCATCGACCCGGCATTCCGCGTCACGTTCCTGTCAATCGGACGCCGCGGCTCCGTCTGCGGCCTCGTTCGCGGCCCTGTTCGCCTGCCCACCGGCGGTACCGCCCACCCCGGCGCCCTTCGCCGCGCCCGGCTCGTCGAGCCAGCCGTGCCGGGCCGCGTGCCAGACGAGTTGGACGCGGTTCTCCACGCCCGCCGCACGCTCCATCACCGCGAGATGGCGCTGCACCGTACGGACGGCGACCCCGAGCGCGCGGGCCATCGCCTGGTCGGTGCTGCCGTTCACCACCATCGCCAGGATCCGCAACTGGACGGCACTGCGCCCACCGGAACCCCGCTCCCGCAACGGCGTACTCGACGCCCACACCGCCTCGAAGAGCGCGACGATAGCGTCCAGCAGACCACTGGGACGCACCAACAGCATGGCCGGGCCCGGCACTTCGACCTCGGGGGCCAGCGGCAGCAGGGCCAGCGACCGGTCGGCGATGCAGAGCCGCATCGGCAGGCTCTGCGCCACCCGGACCTCCTCGCAGGCCGCTCGCCTGCCGCCCGCGCCGCCCAGGGCGCCGGGGGTCTCCAGCGCCGTCCGGTCGCGCACCACCCGGTGGCGGACGCCCTCGTCGAGCCGCTCCGCCACGTCCAGCGGGTCGTGCCACTCGCCGTCCGCGGGAAACGGGCCGCGGACGAACGAGGCGACCTCGGTCCGCGCGGAGCGCCGCAGTTGCTCGGCCCACAGGCCGGCCGCGCCGTAGCCCTCCACGACCTGGACGATCTCCTCGGACCGGTACCCCTCGTGCACCCGCTGGTACTCCACCGCCAGCCGGTCCAGCAACTCCCGCCCCTGCCGCAGCTGTTCCTGGGTCCTGGCCACCAGCGGCAGCAGTCCGACCCGCGGTGGCGCCGGATACCAGCGCCCGTCACCGCCGGACCGGGCCAGCCCGCGCGCCCCGAGCTCCGCGCAGACCGCCTCGGCCCGCGTCACCGGCACCCCGAGGTCCCGGGCCAGCCCGGCCGCCGCCACACCGCGCGTGGCCACCAGTAACCCGTAGGCCCGGTCCGCATCGGCGCTCAACCCCAGGGCCTCAAACGGACGTTCGGTCATGATCGGGCACACTAGCCGGAGTCGGCGCGCGGATCCCCCGGAATGCGGGTATGTCACACAGCCGATACGTAGCGTGACGTGCAGGGTCGCCCGCGCACTGCCACCACTTAAGGACCCGCGCGGCCCGACCGGCTACGCGGTGGAGCCCACGGCGTGCGGGCCACGTACGGTCGCACTGCCGGGAACCGGCTCGGACGGGTCCGCGCCCAGCGCGACGATCCGGTTGCCCTCGCCGACATGCACGATCTTCGGCTTCAGGGCGCGCGCCTCGGCGTCGTCGACCTGGGCGTAGCTGATCAGGATGACCAGATCGCCAGGGTGCACGAGATGCGCCGCGGCACCGTTGATCCCGATCACACCCGAACCGCGCTCGCCCTCGATGACGTACGTCTCCAGCCGGGCGCCGTTGTCGATGTCGACGATATGGACCAGCTCACCCGGCAGGAGGTCGGCCGCCTCCATGAGGTCGGCGTCGATCGTCACCGAGCCCACGTAGTGCAGGTCGGCCTCGGTCACCCGGGCACGGTGGATCTTGGACTTGAACATTGTACGCAGCATCGAGGCACTCCTGGACCTAGGCTCCCTGCCTGCGTTTATGCAGGTCAAGGGCAGTTTCTCTACCTTACAACGAGTCGCATGTTCGGTCAGCTTTCGCCTGGTTTTTGAGGACTGATGCTGACTAATTGCTGACTTCCCTGACGGTCCATCAGTCATATCGAAGATCATCCACAGGCAAACGGCGTCCGCCTCGCCGAGGCGAGGTCAGCCTACGCAACCACCAACCAGGACGCGATCAGGGCCACCCAAACAGTAAGCCGTCGACTCCTTTGCGCGAGGCGACGCATCCTCCCAAACCTCGACATGTCGTTCTTTATCAATCGCCGCGGAGTGAGCCGTCGACTACGGCCCGAGCGGCGCAGCAACATAGCGGCACTTCGCCGGTTAGCCAAACCGGCGATTCTCCGGATTATTTCCGCTGTCCGCGAGAGGCACCTGGCGGTGGCAATCAGCAGGCGCTCACAGCACGCGTGAACAAGCGAACGAATCAACCGCAGATCCACTGACCCGTCCGACCAGAACCCCGGGAAGATATCTTGCTCGAATCCTCGCCCATAGTCCCTAGTCGCCGTGAGGCCATGACCTGCCCGGCACACGAACGTCGCCCTGTCGAGCCGGTGCTTCTGGACACAGCCGAGGTCGCGATGATGCTCAATATGTCCACCAGCTGGGTCTACAAGGAAGCTTCGAAGCTCGGCTTGAAGGGGTACAAGCTCGGCCGTGGCCGGAATGCCAAGGTCCTCTACAAGAGGACTGAGGTCTTTAAGTGGCTGGAGCACCAAAAGATCCATTGACCGGGTACATCGGGCGCGTCGAGGCAAGGAGCGTAGGAAAGTCATTGGGATCCCCCGGCACCCCGCGACTACTGATCATCGTGGACGAGGCCGGCGGCAATACCCGCGGCATCGGCGCTGGTACGAACAACCTCCTGACCGGCAACAGCCGAATGCTGGCCATCTGCAACCCAGGGTCCTTCGCAAGATCGTGATCGGTCCGGTTTTGTCAGGTGAGGCCGAGGGTCTGGACGGGGCGGCGGTAGTCGCGGGCGGTGTGTCGTAGGGCGGCGGCGATGTTGGTGTGGCCGTCCTGGCGGTGGATGCCGATGGCGAGGTTCCGCAGGGAGGCCATCGCGCGGGGCAGATGGCCGGTGCGGATCTTGGAGTCGTCTTCGCGGAAGGTCCGGTCGCGGACGTGGTGGAGGAGATTCTCGATGCGCCAGTGGCCTCTGATCCAGGCGGCGAGCTGTGCGCCGGTGGCGGTTCCGGGCGGCAGGCTGGTGATGAGGTGGACACGCTCGATGGTCAGCTTCCCGGTGTGCAGGTCACGGCGCCAGCGCACCATCTGGAGGGCCTGGGCCGCGTCGGGGTAGTTGATGTGGGCGAAGGCGACGGTCTTCAACCGGCGTATCTCCAGGCGGTGATGGGCTCGGTCGCGGGTCTTGTGGTCGAGCGTGATGTCCCGCCAGGGAAGCTTCCTGACCTGGTCGAACAGTCCGGGATGGTTGGCTTTGACGACGGCGAGGTAGTGCGCGCCGTGCCGGCGGAGGTAGCGGCCGTGGTCGTGCTGGGTGTGGAGAGCGTCGGCGGTGATCACCGTGTGGTTCAGGTCGAGGGTGTCCAGCAGCGGAGCGAAGGCGGGAATCTCGTTGCTCTTGTCTGCGACCTGGCGCTGGGCCAGGACGCTTCCGTTGTGGTCCATCGCGGCCAGCAGGGTGACGGCGCTCTTGCCGCCGGCCCGGGATCCGCGCAGGACCTTGCCGTCCACGGCGATCGCCCGCAACCGGCCCTCGGTGCCGCTGTCTTCGGCGGCGCGGGCGGTGAGGAAGGCACCGATCGCGGTGTCGAGTGCGTCGCCGTCGAGTTGGGACAGCAAGCGCCGCACGGTGTGCGGGTGCGGGGCCGGGACCATGCCGGAGAATGGATCGGGCGCGAAGCCCAGGGCCCGCAGGGCCCAGCCGGGCGCGTCCGTGATCCACTCGGATATCGCGGTGAGCGACTGCGCTCCGGCCAGGACGCTCGCGGCCGAAGCGGCGATCAGCGCCGACAGGGGGTAGCGGCGTCCGCGGCGGTCACGCGGATCGGGCAGCGCTGCGAGGAACGGCAGCACGGCCACGGCGCCCGGCAGTGGCGCCAGGCCGACGGACCGGGCCAGTTGGCCCAGCCCGGAGGGCATGGGAGAAGATATGGAGGCAGGCACGGACTCGCTCAGCGTTCATGGGACTTCGACACTCACATGATCACTGCGACCGTGCCTGCACTGCTTCCCGACCCCACCCCGCAGACACGAAACCCGGCATCACGTCGACACCCGACGAAACCGGACCGATCACGATCTTGCGAAGGACCCTGATCTGCAACCCCCGGCGAAAGACCCCCGGCCATGGTTCGAACTGCTCTGCGACGAGGGCACCGACCCCGAGGGCCCTCCACGATCACGATCCCGATCCGCACCCTCGACAGCCCCGCCATCACCGGGGAGCACGTCTCGCATTCCGCAAGGCGTCGCCCCCATTCCCTGGTCATCCACCTGCCGGAAATGGACTGGGTCGACCGCACCGTGCGCGAGTCCACGGCCAACGTGAACGATGTCACCCGGACCCTTGCCTTGGTGGACGGCATCCCGCCGGTTGCCGGCCGTATAGGACGTCCCCGCACGCGCCCCGATCACCCGCGACGACGTCAAGCGAGCCATCGCCACCCGCAGGGGGACTCCGGCCCGCTCGATCCACATCGTCTTGCGGAATGCCTTCCGGAGCCCTTCGGCAAGAGAGCGTGATCTTCCGCGATCCCACCCGCGGCCTCGTCTTCGCCGGGATCAACAAGACCCCGCCTTTCGTGCCCTCGGAGGGCGACCGAACCGTGATGGCCGTCTACCAACACCAATACGGCATCCTCGCCGAGGGAAGCCTGGACGGCTGGCAGGAGACCGACTCTGCAGCCGAGATCACGGCGACCGAGTTCGAACGCAATTGGACATCAGGCCGCGAGGGCATTACCGGTGGCGGCGATCGGTAGCCGGGCAGTCACCGTGTCGTTGCTCACCCGGCACCTGCACTTCGACGGGGACCACATCAGACGGCTCACGCTGGAGAACCAGAGGCTTACAGAAGTGCAGAAGCTGACCGGCGTCACACGCCTGTCCGAGCGCTTGCGGGATGACCCCCAGCCCCAGTCCGGTGGGCCATGACGTGCGCGGTCCGTGCTGTCCAGCTCGAACTAGCGACGCACTCGTGCCCCGTAGTTTGGTAGAGGCCGACCCGTCACGCCGTGTCGGTGCGCTGGGTGAACCTGCGCAGCCCCGGGATCTCACCGTTCAAGGCCATGAGTTCGGACGTGATGGCCCGCACTTTCGGCCGCCGCGCTTCCTCCGGGGCGTACTGCTCCAAAACACGCAACGCGGAAAATGCCCGCTCAGGCTCGCCCAGGTCCCGCCATACCCGCGCGACGTCCATGCACATCCGGCCACGACGTTCCGCGTTCGGCAGACGCCGAGTGTCAATCTTGCCGGCGTAGTTCAGGGCCTGCTCGCCCTCGCCCAGGGCGTGATGCACGGATACCCGGAACACCCGGGTCTGGTCAAGGCCGAAAACCCCGGGGATGTAGAGCTTCTGGGCTGCGGTCTCTTTGCGTGCTGCGGTCTCCTCGGCTTCGCCGATGAGGTTCATGGCCTGCCCGCGCCACCCCGCTTGGGCGGCGCTGTAGCTGGCGGTGAGCAGGAGTGTGCCCCGCATGGCCGGCGCTCGAACCTCGGCGAAGCAGTCCGGCGGGGGCAGCCTGGCAACGGCGCCGGTCGATCAGTTCAGGCAGCGGCCGGATGTCCGGCGGCCTTGCCGGTGGCGTCGCGTCGCATGGCGGTCAGGCCCAGATCCGCCATGCGGGGCACGAAGGCGACGTCGAGTTCGTCGACCGGGTGCAGCAGGCCCCGCTCGCAGGTCTCCGCCCGCCATACCGTGCAGTCGCGGGTGGGGTAGGCGGGGTTGACCCCGATCTCGCCCTTGGGGAGGAACCCGTTGAACGGCGTCGCGATCTGGTGGTGGTTCCAGTAGTTCCAGGCTCGAAGGGCCTTGGCTTGCTCGAAGGCGAGGTAGAGCTGCGGATAGCGCTGAAGCATGCGCATCTCGCGGAAGAGTGTCTGCCCTAACAGGGACGGCGCGGCCAGGACGAGGCTGTCGAAGTCCTGGTTGCGGAAGGTGAAGGTGGTCGCGTCCTGCCCAGGGTCGAGGGCCAGAGCGGTGAGCAGGTGGGAGAGGCGGTCTCGGGTGTACTGCGCTGCTCCGGGGGCGAGAGGGAGCTCGATGTCGGCGATCAGGTCGTGCAGGCGCTGGTGGTCGGGGTGGAAGCGGGACAGGTCGAACAGTTTGTCCATGCCGCTGACTGCGGAGAAGGCCAGGCGCTTGTAGAGGAGGTTGTTCATCTCGCCGGCCGCCGCGTATGTCTTCGTCTCGGTACTGGTGGAGTGGAGCATCAGGTACTCCGACAGCACCTCGAAGTACAGGTAGCCCAGGAACGGCAGGGTGCGGACGGCGTGGGCGAGCTGGTCCACGAACGCGTCCGGCGCTGTCCTGCGCCCGGTGGCGTTGGTTAGGGCCGTGTCCAGGAAGGGGGCGGTGGCGCGGATCTGGTGCTGGGCTTTCCCGCGCAGTCGGGCGTCCTCGGCTTCGGTGAGGAAACTGCTGTGGTCGAGGTAGGTGTGCAGGTGTACGCGGCCGAGCCGCAGGTAGTCGATGCCCTTGGCCGGTGCCGGGGCGTCTGGGGTGATCTTGATCATCAGAGTTTGGGTGTGCGGTTTGGTCCGCAGCAGGTAGGTGCCGAGGTTGTGCGGGCGCAGGCCGGCGGGGGTCTTGGTGAGCGGCGCGCAGTACAGGGCGGCGAGTAGACACCCGGAGGAGGCGTACAACTGTCCGCTGGCGCGGATGGCGTCCAGTGCTGTTGTGGTGTGCATCAGATGGATCGGGCCGCCGCTGGCGAGGGTCTGGGTCATGGCGTTGTGGGCGAGCAGGCTGCCGCCTGGGGTGTCGTGCTGCAGGCGTCGGCGCCAGTCGCCCTCACTTTCGGTGCACCCTGCGGCCACGGGCCGGGTGCGGGGGCTGGTGTAGTCGGTGTGGGCGTCGTCGAGTTCGGTGTCCACGAGGAAGTCTCCTACTGGCCGCGGGTGAGGGAATGGCGGGCGGTGGTCAGGGCATGGTGATCGGTGGCGCCGTCGAGGGCGGCTTGCTCGCTGCGAATGACGAGGGCGAAGGCGGCTGGGGGAAGCCAGTCGGGTACCGGAATGCGCAGGCGGGCCAGGTCTGGCCACCACCGGCGAAGTGGCAAGCGGTAGCGGTCCAGGCAGTCGGCGGCCTTGAGGACGTCGACGAGGTGGGGGGCGGCTTGGTAGGCGCGCTCCTGGCTGGCGGTGAAGTCGGCGTAGGGCACGTCGTGCACGGCGATTGCCCGCGTCGCGCGGTGCAACACCGCCGGCGGCAATGGGCGGCTCATCGCCTCGGTCACGGCGTCGCTGTGCTGGAGGAACCAGGAGGCGGCGCGCTGACCGTGTCCGGCATCCGTCCGGTCGTGGTGTCGCCGGCAGTCGTGGACCGCCCCGGCGGCGCAGGCCGCCGCGACATCGTCGCCGTCGAGCTCGTGTTCCTCGGCCAAGAGTGCGGCGAGGAGGCTGACGCGGGCGTTGTGGCGGATGCCGTGGATGGAGTCGGCCAGATGCCCGGCCGCGAACCACGATCTCGGCGGTACGAGCATGACGGCCGGGCGTGGGAAGCTGGGCGAGGCGTCGAAGTTCGCCGGCCTGTTGCCCACGATCCACTCAAGCGTTACCGCATCCATCACCTGGTGCGCGGGCAGCCGGCGCAAGGTAGCGAGTTCATGCAGGCAGGCGCGGCCGGGCGGAGTCCGATCGGTCATGGCGTCCTCACACAGATGGGTACAGAGCAGGCGTGAATTTGGGCGTGGCGATCCTGACGATGGGCACGCGGCCCAAGGAATTGACGGAACTGCTGGTCTCGGTCCAGGCACAGACGATTCCGGCGGCCCGGACGGTGGTGGTGGCCAACGGGTGCCCGGTGCCCGATCTGCCGCCTTGGGTCGAGACCGTGCAACTCGCGGAGAACCTGGGGGTGACGGGGGGCCGCAACGCCGCCCTGGAATACCTGGGGGACATGGACCTGGTGCTGGACCTGGACGACGACGGCCTCCTGGTCGCTGACGATGTCTTCGCCACGATCACCACGCTGTACGAAGCGGACCCGCTGCTGGGGATCGTCGGCTTCCGTATCGCGGACGAGACGGGGGTGACCCAGCGCCGCCATGTTCCGCGGCTGCGGGCCGGCGATCCGATGCGCGGCGGGCTGGTGACCGGTTTCCTCGGTGGCGCCCATGTCCTGTCCACGAAGATGCTGGCCCAGGTCGGCCACTGGCCGGACGCCTTCTTCTTCGCGCACGAGGAGACCGACATGGCCTGGCGGGCGATCGACGCCGGCTGGCGGGTGCGCTACGCGCCGCAGCTGCTGCTCCAGCACCCGCACACCTCCCCGGCCCGGCACGCGTTCTTCTACCAGGTCAACGCCCGCAACCGGGTCTACCTGGCCCGCCGGCACCTGCCCGCTGTGCTCGTCCCGGTCTACCTGGGGGTGTGGGTGGTCTTGACGCTGGCCCGGACCCGCAGCCTGGCCGGGCTGCGGGCCTGGTTCGGTGGCTTCGCGGAGGGCTGGCGCACCGAGTGCGGGCGCCGGAAGCCGATGCGCTGGCGCACCGTGATCCGGTTGGCCCGCCTCGGCCGCCCCCCAGTGATCTGAGCGGCTCACGCGACAGCTCGGGCCTCGGCGCGCAGCCACGCCGGGATCGCCTCGGGGGTCCCCTTCAACCACGTCACGTAGCGGCTCACCCCGTCCTCGATGTCCACCGGCGCAGTCCAGCCCAGCACTTGGCGCATGCGGGTGGTGTCGGCGCAGGCACCGAGCGGGTCGCCCTGTGGCCGCGGGGTCTCGATGATCTGCGCCCCGGGGTAATGGCGGCGCACCAGATCGGCGACCTGCCGGATGGAGGTGGCGCGGCCGGTGCCGACGTTGAGCGTCGTACGGTCCGCGCCCTCGGTCACGGCCGCCAGCAAGGTCGCCTCCGCGATGTCATCGACGTGTACGAAGTCCCTCACCTGGCACCCGCCGCCGTTGAGGTGCAGCGGCAGGCCGAGCGCGGCCCGCATCGCGAACCAGGCCACTACCCAGCTGTGGCTGTTCTCCTTGACCACCTGCGGTTCCCCGTAGACGGAGAAGTACCGCACGATCGCGAATGAGCTGTCGGCACCGCTCAGGCTCAGGGCGGTCTGGTGCTCGCCCCACAGCTTGGTGTTGGCGTACACCGATCCGGGAACCAGTGAATCCTCCTCGCTGAACCGGGCCTTCGTGTTCGGGGAATCGGTGGTGTTGCCGATGCCGTAGACGCTGGCCGAAGAGACGAAGACCAGCCGTTTCAGCGTGCGACGGTGCCGGGCTGCGGCATCCAGCACCGTCTGGGTGCCGCGGATATTCGCGTCCAGCGCCGCCGCCGGATTGCGGGTGCACTCCGCGACATCGGCGAGCGCCGCGGCGTGGATGACGTAGTCGCTGCGCGAGAACAGGTCGTCCATCAGCGCGGCGTCGGTGATATCACCGGCGACGACGTCGGGATCCCCAGGGGAGATTCCGAACACGGAGGAGTAGACGCAGGAGCCGTAGGCGTCGAGACGGCCTACCGTCAGCGGCTTGGCGCCCAGCGCCCGGAGCCGGTGCACAATACGGCTGCCCACCAGCCCGAACCCGCCGGTCACCGTGACCGTGGCACCGGACAGATCAGCGAAGCGATCCCTTGTGTTCACGCGAGAGCCATCCCTTCTCAACAGCGCCACACGAATGCGCGGCGTCACGCTGCCGAGGACACCACCGGCCACCCCCGCTCCTCCAGGGGACGACTGTGTGGCCGATGTGTGGCCGCCCTGGTGAAGCTGTCCCACCGCCCGGCCAGGTACGGCATGGTGGACGTGGACGGGGAGGCATCGGCTGCGGCACCTCGGGGGCGACATGGAGCTGGACCGGCACCCGCTGGCATATTTGCGTCGGCATCACCACTGGTCCGGCGACGACCTCGCCCGTCTACTCCGCGATCAGGCCCTCCGGCGCGGCCTGCGTAGCGGCATCGATCGCAATCGGATTTGGCTCTGGGAATCCACCGGAACCACGCCGAGCCAGGAGAGCCAGTCGCTGCTGGCGGCCGTCCTGGACGTCCCCGCCGCCGTGGTCGAACAACTCGGCTGGCCCCACTGGCTACCCGCCTTCGAGTACCCCGCCCCCTTCAACCCCTCGGGAAGTCGGGCAGCCCTGAAAGAGGTACAGGTCAACCGTATGGAGCGACGATCCTTCCTGATACTCAGCAGCAGCACCCTCATCGACGTTGCCGCCAGCTGGGCCCGCATCGAGCCACGCCACCTGGGCCGGGCCCTCGACGGGCAAAGCATCGACGGGGAACTCCTGACGTGGCTGGAACAGCGTTCCGGTGAGCTGCGCGCACTCGCCGCCGGTCCGCACCCACAGGTCTCGCGTCTCATCGACGCGCACCTGAGCACCGCCATCGACCTCATCACCCAAGATCGCTACACCACGCAAACCGGCCGCCGCCTGCACGCCGTAACCGCCGATCTTGCACACTGCGCGGCCTGGCTCCGCTTCGATGCCGACCGTCACGCCGACGCTCAGCGCCACTGGCAGGCGGCCGTCCACGCCGCCCACCAAGCAGACGACCGCGACCTGGCCGCCATCGCCCTGTCCGACCTTGCCTACCAAGCCACCTGGCTCTCCAGGCCCGCCGATGCCGTTCGCATCATCGAACACGCCCGGACCCGCACCCGTACTCCGGCAGCCCGCTCCCTGCTCGACGTACGGCGCGCTCGCGCTTGCGCCGTACTGCAAGACCGCCAAGGAACCCAACGCGCGCTGACGTCCGCCGAGATGGAACTGGCCCGGATGAACCCGCAGGACACGCCCTCCGTGGTCTCCTGGATGTCGATGGCGGACATCAATGCCGACGCCGGACGCTGTTGGCTCGACCTCGGCGACCCCCATCGTGCCGAGACCGCCATCAGCGCCGGTTTAGGCGAACTCGATCCCCGCCGCTCCCGAACGAAAGCGGTGTTCCTGACCTACCGGGCCGAAGCTTCACTCCACGACCGCGACGCCTTCTCCGCCGCAGCGAATGCCCGCGCCGCACTCGACACCGCACTCGACTCCCAAGCCTCACGCTGCGTCGACCTGGCCTCCGCCCTCATCCGCCGCCTGGATCACCGAACCGAGCAGCCGATGGTCGAGCTACGTGAGTACGCCAGGGAACAACTCGCTGGGTGATCCACCCGTAGCCGCATATTTGGCCGGACTTTCGGGCCACGCCGCCTCCGGGTGGGTTCGGCTTCGGGATCCTGTGGTTCCGCCGATTGGCCGGAGCGCGACCTGACCTCCCTCCCCGCGTTGTACCCCCGGGCGGCGCTGAGGCGCTGCGGAACGCTGCTGCACCGTACAGACGCGGCCGGCAACGGTCGCAGGCCAGGGATCACGTTGAACCCTCGTCAACAGGGCATCAGCGGGCCGACGCCTGCCGCCAACTCCCCTGGAGGCAACTCGCTCTCAGCCGCCCGGCCGCCAGGATGCCACAGCCCCGCGGTGGACGTTCTCACGCTCCTACGTTCGGACCGCGCGGATGTGGGAGCCGTCACGCTCACGCGACCAGAGGCGACGCTTACGCCTCGCTCTGGTCCTTCCAGTAGTTCTCCAGCATTTCTGTGGGCCAGCGTGGTTGGCGGACTTCCCCGCGCGGTCCGAATTCAGCGAACCACGGGGCGATGTCGAGGACTGGCGTCCCGTCAATCGCGTCCAGATCCGTGACGTGCAGGTCCAAGCCGTTGACCCGCAGCAGGCGCGGAAAGGATGTACCCAAACGGTTCGGCCGGCGCATGTTGCGGTGGACGAAGGTTCCCGTGGGCGGCCAAGCCGGGTTGTTACGCGGACTGCGGACGCCGAGATGAACGTCGGACGGATTGACCAGGTGGAAGCGGAAGGTCACCACCAGGTGGCTGAATTCATCCAGTCCCTGCACGGTCTCTACAGGAAACTTCGGGTGGAGGCGGATGATCGACTCGGTGCTCCCCCAGTAATCGTCGGTGGGCTGCACGCGCCCGCCTACGACTGTTGCGATGACCTCGGCTGCAATCGACTCGTCAGGCACGGATCGTCTCTCTCTGGGCTGGAGTTCTATAAGCAACAGCCCGATGAGCTGCCGCTATGTAGGGACACTCGGCTGCGATGGACGCGGTCACCCTACGTGGGCCAGGACGGCACGCGCACGGGCATCGAGGTCCGCGACGGCGGCGGCGCCGCGCTGTCGAAAGGGCGACAAGGCGCGGCGCATGGCGATCACGGTGTCGTGGGCGCGGCCGGAGTGGATGCCTTCCATGGCGTCCAGGGCACGTGTCCAGGTGGCGCATGCGACTTCGATACTGCCCTGTTGGGCCTGGACCGAGCCCAGGTAGCCCAGCGTCACGGCGTGGGTGCGGCCGAAGGCTTGACCGCGGGTGCGAACGCTGCGGTGAAATTCGCGTTGGGCTCCTTCGAAGTCGCCCAGGTCGCGCAAGGCACAGGCGGTCTCGTGGGCGAGGCTGGCTTCGGAGAAGAAGAAGACCCGACTGGGCTCGTGGCCGGCGTTGGTGGCCGCGTCGAGATCGTTCTCGGCGCGGAGCAGGGCGGCCAGTGCGTCACGCTTACGGCCTGAGGCAGCCAGGCTGCGGGCGTGCACCACTCCGATCAGGGCTTTCTCGCGCGGGCTGGCGAGGGTATAGCGCTTGCGCTCAATGGACGCAGTGCCCAGGTCGCGCGCTTGGCGGCGGTGGCCCAGGTCGACGGCCTGGTGAGCGAGGGCGCGCAGAATGTGCCCGGCCAGCGGTGGGTCGTCTGCTTCGGCGGCCAGCCGCACGGCCAAGGTGAGGTACCGCTGCGCGACAGCCTGCTGGGAGGCGTCAAAAGCCATCCAACCGCAGAGGTAGACCAGTTCCCCGGCCGCGGAGTACAGCTCACGTCGGATGGCGTCGGTGGGGAAGGTGCCGCTCAGGTAGGCGGCGACCTCTGTCCGCAAATAGGCCACTACGGCGGCGCGGCCGTCACCGCCCCCGCGCTGCTGATCGCGTCGGGAGAAGAAGGCAGTCATCTCCCGGATCGCCTCGATCTCGCTGCGCCCCACGCGCAACGTCGACGGCTTCCGCGTTCCTGCGTGGCGGGGTGCTTGCTCCCACCAGGCTGGTCCCGGAAGCGAGAGACCGGCGACCGAGTAGGCCGTGCCCGACAGGAGTTGTCGGCGCTCCACGTCCAGATCACTCCCCCCGAGATCCAACAGCGCTGTGATCGTATCGGTTGGCCACAGGTCGGCTGTTGGCGTACCGGGCGCCATGGGTCGAAGACCGATCTCGTCTGGTGTGATCGGGCGTTGCAATCCACGCGAGAGCGCCTCGCACAAGATAGCGGGGCCCGCGCCAGCGGGCTGGGTGCCCAGCACCCACATGGACACGTGCGAGCGCGAAGTGCCCAAAAGCTCAGTTGCCTCTACCTCCGCCGCCACCCGGACAAACCGGGCCGCCACCTGAGCCTGCGACCAGCCAACTTCCCTGATTACAGCGCTCAGCTTCGTGTTCCGTTCGCGCGCCATACTGCGCCCCTGTCCACAAAACGATCTTTGGCACCTTTGGCACTACCAGCGGCACCTGGGGGATATCCACCCGCTGCAATTAGCGGTTCGCTCAACGTAACGGTAGCGGTCAACTACTCCGCGGCGGAGCTGCATTCAGTTGGTCGATGCGCGCAGACGTCCCGCTTAGCGAGGTCCGAAACGGGAGGCGACGAACAGTGAGGGCACACGTCTTTGGCATTCCGCGTCCGGATGTACTCGAAGCCATGTCACTGCGGTTCGCCCTCGCAGCCGGTGTGACGGGCGCACAGAGGGTCGCCGGCGGAGGGATGTGGGTCGCGCACCCACGGCGCATCGGTACTGCGAAGCCCCGCAGCTGGAGGCTGTCGTCATTCCTCATGAACCTCGCCGAGCTGCTGACGTCGGCGATAGTCAGCACCACGATCGGGCATCTACCTGGGCGCGTCGCCCCTTCGCCGCTCGCCAACGGTGGTGTCGATCTACGGGAGGGCGACGCAGCGGAATCCGGTGTCATTGTCTTTCATGCCGCCGTTGGCTGCGTTCTCCAGTGCCGGCGCGGCGCGCTCGAACGGGCTGCTAAACGCCGAGCCCTTGAGCTGGTACCGGTCGGGCCCATCCGCGCCCGGTGTGGAGCACCATTCCCAGACGTTGCCGCACAGGTCGTGCGCGCCGTATGGGCTAGCGCCGGATTGGTAGCGGGTGACCGGCGTCGTGCCCCCGAGGCCGCTTTCAGCGGTGTTGCACTTCGCGGCGGTGGGCTCGTCGCCCCAGGGGTAGGCGCGCCCCTTCGTGCCGCGGGCGGTCTTCTCCCACTGGCTGGCAGCGGGCAGCTCCTTGCCTGCCCAGCTCGCGTAGGCGGCGGCGTCGTGCCAGGTCACCCAGACCACCGGGTGGTCGTGCAGAGCGCTGGGGCTGCGGTCGCCAGGCCAGTGCTGCGGAGGCCGGTGCCCTGTAGCGCGAACGAAGCGCTCGTAATCGCGGTTGGTCGTGGGGTAGACGTCGATGCGGTACGCGTCCACCCAGAGCGACGCGTCCTGGGGACCCGCCAGGTAGATGCCCTCCTCGACGAGCACCGTGACCTTGCCGTCGATGGGATGCCTTATCGTGCGCGCGTCACGGCGCAGCAGTTCCTCGGTGCGCTCGTCCTGCCCGCCGGCGGCCTGGTCAGTCAGGAGTTGGGCGAACCGCCACTGGGCTTGCTGGGGCGCTTGGGACAGCAACGTGTCCAGTGCGGCCTGGTTGCCGGGACGAGGCTGGATGGACTTGCCCCTGACCTCCCAGTTCTCTACCTGGCGCGTGCTGACGCCGACCTTCGCGGCGAAGTCCCTGCCGGTCATGCGCAGCGCCGCGCGCAGTACTTGGACTTCCTGGCCGGTCCACCGTGGAACCCCCGTCGTCATCGCGACTTCCCGGGGCTACAGGGTTTCGCCGCGGATGGACAGGTAGGTGTCGCGGAGCGTATCCAACACGGGATGCTCGGTGGCCAGCTCCTTGTCGTCGATGCAGGCCAGGGCGCGGACACCGATGGAGGTGTTCGTGGCGAAGCCGGCCGCCATGCCCTTGGCCTGGTCGAGGGTGACGGGGGCGGTCCGGTGTTCGACGCCGATGGAGTTCTGCTGGAGCAGGGCCATGGTGACGCCGGGCAGAACGGGCGCCTGGGGCCACACCACGGTTCCGTTGCCGTCGATGAAGGCGACGTTCCAGGTGCCGCCTTCGGAGATGTAGCCGTCGCGGCCGACGAACAGTGCGTCGTCGGCGCCGGCGAGCTGGGCGGCGCTGCGCGCGTGCAGGGCGCCGAACAGGCCGCAATGCTTGACCTGGGGAAGATCACGCTCGTACGGCACGCTGAGGGCGCGCAGCGGAGCGGGGGGAAGCGGGCCGGCGGGGCGCACGGTGACCAGGACGCTCGGGTTGTCGGCGGCGGAAGGGTGGCCCATGTCGACGGCGGGGTCGTAGATCGTGACGCGGACGACGCATGGCCCGGCCTGTCCGTCGAGGGCCGCGCGGACGTGGTCGCGGACGCGTCCAGTGTCCAGGTCCGCGCCGTAGACGATCTTGCAGTCCCGTTCGAGGCGTTCCATGTGCAGTGCGAGGCCGCGAATCGAGTGGTCGGCGTCGACGCGCATGGATGTGAAGTGCGCGAAGTTCGTCAGCGCCAGGGGCAGCAAGTCGTCGGCGGTTGCCAGCTTTTCATCGAGTGTGGCCATGGCGCCCAGCATGCCAGGGCGCGCCCCGGCTCCGGCACCCTACGCCGTGTTACTGACGCGTCAACTTCGGTGAAACTTCGTTCCCTCTTTGGTACCCCGCGGTGTTCTCTGGTCACCGTGCGAACACGCTTGGTGATCAAAAGGAAGGAGCGTGGCACGCGATGCGCAGGTCCCGCCTATCGCCCGCTCCCCCGCGCCGCTTACCGGGGAGGCTCCCGATGACTGCCGCACCAGCCGTCACCACGGCCGCGTCGAAACTGCTGTCCGGACCCTCACCCCGACTCTTCACGGTGGCGTTCACCCCCGCCAAGGCCCGGGTCGCCTACATGCGCCGGATCACCACGACGCACCTTCGGTACTGGCGTGTGCCCGTCGATGCATCCGAGGACATCGTGGTCAGCGTCTCGGAGCTGGTCACCAATGCGCTCCGCTACGCCCCCGACGACGTCGTTCTCACGGTTCGCTACGCCGACGATGAACTGCGGATCGAAGTCTTCGACGGCAACCCGGCCCCTGCCCGGCCGCGCGAGGCGGCAGAGGACGACGAGTCGGGTCGCGGCCTGTTCCTCGTCGCGCTCCTCGCCGGCGACTGGGGCGTGAGCGACGACGGCAAGACGACCTGGGCCCATTTCCGCATTCACGCAGGGAGGTCGTGATGGTCGCCGTAGACATCGCCACCGCCACCGAGTTACTGAGCCGACCGCTCTCCTCCAAGGACGAGGCGGGGCGCAGGCTCGCCTACGGTCTCGCACGCTCCCTCGCCGCTGAGGGAATCAGTGATGACCTGATCGATACGCTCGAAGAAGTGCTTAGGGGCTGGCCCGGTCCCGCTGTCCCTGACCGCAAGCTCCATGCCTGGTTAGTCAGATTCGGCCTCCCCCTGCCTCGGAGACAGCCGCCCGACGCTTTACCGCCAAGCTACGAGGACGCGGGGCGGATCGCTGACCGATTCCGCCGAGCCACCCGCCAGCTCCTGCAAATCGTCCCGCACCGCGTGGCGATGTATCCCACGCAGGAGGTGCATCTCCTGCTCGCCCTGTGCGACGAACAGCCCGGTCCTGAGGGAGCGCTGTCGTATTTGCGCCGGTTCACCCTCGCGATCCTGGCCGTCCTCGACCTCATGGGGGACGACACATGACGCCGCGCAGCACAGTCGCCGGACCACTTCTCCCCGCGGCCCGGGCCTTGAACGAGCAGAAGTTACCGCCACCTGAGGTGGCCGGCGGATCTCCATGACGGCAGGCCACCTCCGATCACCGGCCGGTACACCCTCCACGGAGTTCTTCATGACGCACCCCACGACCGACCCCCTCCCGCACCAGCCCGCCGACCCCGACCCGGATGGCATCGACCGGCACCCCTTTACCGACGCGACACACACGGCGGCCGACCTCCTCCCGCAGCAGGCCGCCGACCTCGATCCGGATGTGCGCGCCCAGAGCTGGGATGCGGCCAGCGAACTGGGAGATATCTTTCGCGCTGCCGGCCTGCGTCTGTACTTCGTCAAGGTGAACGACGCCGAGGAGGGAGCACCTTCCATCAGTCTGGGCAACGTCGACGCGGCGACCGCGCTGGACTTGGCCCGGCGAGTGCGAGAAAGCATGAAGCCGCTCTTTCGCGCGGGCGACGCTCTGCACCGGGCGTTCCTCGCCTGCGACCTGGAGACCTCCGGGCCGCACGTCGAATCCGGCAGGCTCCAGCTTGGCAAGGTCTCCGTGCCCACCGCGGATCGCCTGGCGTGTCTCCTAGGAGCCGCGCCCCAGGACGAGGGCCGGGACATCACCGAGTGGCCCGAAGCGCAGAAGGTCGTCGAACGTCTCGGCAAGGCGTTCAAGACGGCCACTCGTGGCGGCTTCCTGGACCCCACATTCGAACCAGAATGTTTCAAATGCCACTGTGACGCGGAGATTGATCTGGGGTCTCTCGGCCTGCGGACAGGCCGTCGCCTCGCAGGCGCTCTCCAAGCAACGGCGCGCCGATGACGACACTCCAGCGGCCTGACATCGCCCGTGACCTCATCGACCGCGCCGCTGCCGCTCGGCTGCACCACAGCAAGCTCACCCGCGGGTACCCGAGCCCCCCAGAGATCGCCGCCGGTCGCCATCAAGACCACGCGAACGCCGGCGTGCTGCGCCGCATCGCAGCAGAGCACGGCTGGCCCGATCGCCGGCTCGTCGGTGACGACGGCGCCCAGGCCGCCTACCAAATCGCCCTCTACGCGGACCATGACCCCGACTTCCAGAACGCGGCGCTGCGGTTGCTGGCCGCCGCGCTGAAGGGTGGTCAGGCACCGGCCGGGCAATGGGCGCACCTGTTCGACCGATGGTGCATCAACACTGGTCAGGCCCAGCTGCACGGCACGCAATTTCGCCGCGGGCCTGCCGGTGTCGAGGTAGTACCGGTGCGGGAGCCGCAGCACCTCGATACCCACCGGGCCCGTGCGGGGCTGCCGCCCCACGCCGCCGCGGCCGAGGCCGTTCGCCGCCGCCACCTCCCCACCGGGGACGGCGATCCCCCGCAAGCGGGACTTCCCGACATGGTCCTGGTCAAGCGGGCCGCATGACGCTCGACCCCGGCACCTGACGAACGGCCCCCTGAACCGCCGTGCCTCCCCTGCGGTGCATCCCCCGCCCGCACCGGGGGCGCGGCTCCAACTCCGCCATCCCGGTTGTCTCCGAGAGAGGTACGACCCATGCCCGTCCAGACCGCACTTCCCAGCCCGCATCTCGTGGCCGAAACCGCTGTAGGAGTCCTCCAGCGCCTGGAAGACGACCACGAATTCCCGGCGTTTCACAAGGCCAGCCTCAACTACAGCGACGACTGGCAGTGCTTCACCGGCTTCCCCGTCATCTCGAAGTGGAAGCTGGAGGATGACGCCCCGCCGCTGTTCGTTGAGGCCATGCGCGCCCTGGCGCTCAAGGCCGCCGTTTACGCGCTGACCGAGGACGAGAGGGCGGCCGAGATCGCTATCGCGGTTCCGGTGGATGAGATGACGCACGCGATGCTCGCCCAGTCCCAGCTCCTGCACCGCATCGCGGACTGCCACGCCGTCAGCATCATCCACCAGACCGATCAGGAGCACACCGACTACCAACACGGCGACTACACCTACCAGTGCTACACCGCGGCGTGGGGTGAACCGCCGTCCCGCTACTGGCTGGACCACCAGCAGGTGGAAGCCAACCGCGCCCACCTCGCCGGCCTCTACGCGAGCATCGGCATGGGCCGGTCCGGGCGCGAGCACACCATCGCCTTCGCGCCGGCGGCTTAACCCAGTGCCGACCGCAGCGCCGCCGTCACGTCCAGATCCGGATCCGACGCCCGCAGAATCTGCGACGCCTGCGCGATCACTGCGGCGAAGGCGTCCGGCGGCGCCGCGGTCAGCGCCACCCGCAACCACTCCCGCACCTCGCCCGCGTCCGCCGGCGGCGGCACCTCCCACGGCAGCACCAGGCGGTCCGTCGCGTACGGGGCGGCCGGCAGGCCCACCCGGTCGGGGTGCACACACACCGCCACCCCCGCCGCGGTGTACCGGTTGCCGCTCTCGGGGTCGAAGGGGCAATCCCGGCTGGGCTTGGCCACCACGTCGAAGGCCCCACCAGGCAGCACCAGGGAAGGGCAGATCGCACACACCGGCCGCTCACCCTCCCGGGAGAACGGCTCCCGATCCTTCACCACCCCGCTCACCCCCTGCACCGACGCGACCAGCACTTCACCGTTCCGCAGCGTAGCGACTGCGGCCCGACGAGTAGCCCGAACCGCCATGGTCCGGCAAGAGAACCGGGGGGCGCAGTTCCATCTCCACCGTTTCGACTATCTCCGCCGAGGAATGCCATGCCCACCCCTCTCCAAAACGCACCAGCCGCAGGCGTTGCCGGGCCCCCACACGCCCCCTATCGCGAGACACCCGGGCCGAGACCGACTGCCCGCATCGTGATAGGCGCCTACCTGCGCACGCTGCGCCAGGACCAGAACCTGACGCTCATCGAGGCCGCCGACGTGTTGGGTATCTCCGCCGAGCACCTGGAGCGAACCGAAGGGGGGCGCAGACCCCTGAGCCAAGAGCAGTTGGAGCAACTGATTGATCGGTTTCCCTCCTGCGGTCCGCACGAGCAGCGCACGCTGCGTGGCCTGCTGGCGCCCACCAGCGCGCAATTCGTGGGCCGCGGCGCGGATCCGGACATGGTGCTGGACTGCGCTCCGGGGTGGACTGCTCGGCTGCGGGCCTGTGAGCGCCATGCCTCCGATATCGTCACCTACAGCGCCGGGCTGGTGCCCGCGATCTTACGGACTGACGCCTACAGCGAAGCATTCTGCGCCGATGCGCTGACCCAGCAGCAGCGGCGCCTGGGCCCGGCGCGCGCGCTGCCTCGGGGCGACCGCAGACGGGTGCTGGTGCTCCTGGATGAGTGCGGGTTACGCCAGCCTGTCGGCGGCCCCTGCGTGATGGCCGCCCAACTCGCCCACCTTCTGCGGGCCAGTGCGCGCGGAGACGCGCAGATTCAAATCGTGCCGCGGATGGAGAACCTGCGGCTGCCGGCCGGCTTCCACAGCGAACTGCGCATCCGCGGGCGCCTGCTCTTCGTCAGCGAAGGCGTGGACGCGTCCTACTTCAGCGGGCCGGCAGCCGAAGGTGCGCACGGCCCGTACCTGCGCGCCGCGATCAACGGCGCCCACAGCGTCGAGCACAGCCGCACCCTGCTGGACACCGCACGCGCCGACTTCCAACGCCGTGCCGAGCCCTCACCCACCCAGGAATGGCGGGGACCGCGATGAACGAGACCTACGGGATGATGCCGCTCGCCCTCGCCGCACCCGGTGCGCTTCGCGCGCCCGCTGTGCTTCCCGAGCCCGCTGCGCCCCTGGCCCGGGAGCCGGATGCTGCGTTCCCCGCGACACCGCCCGCTCGCGTGATCGTCGGCGCGTACCTGCGAGCCCTGCGCCGCAGCCGGGGCCTGTCGCAGGACGCGGTTAGTCGCCGGGTGCACTGCAGCATGGAAACGATCGCCCGAACTGAGACGGCCGGGCGAAAGCCTTCCGAGCACCTGGTTTCCGCGCTGCTGCGCGTCTACCAGGTCAAGAACCCCGCCGAGATCGACGCCGTGCAGCAGCTGGTGCTCCGGGTGGACGGCCGTAACCACGTCATCGACGACAAGGCCGGCTACGGCCTGCGGCTGGCCGCGTGCGAAGCCGTCGCCGACTCCCTGTGCGTACACGCCCAGCACGTGATACCCCCCATCGTGCAGACCGCCGCCTATACGGCTGCCCTGCACCGATCCCGTCGGCCGCCGGTGCCCCGCGCGTTGGGTCCCCGGGCCGACCGGACGGTGCTGGTGCTGCTGGATGAGACGGTGCTGACCCGGCCCGTCGCCGGGCCGGCCGTGATGGAAGCCCAGATCACCCACCTGCTCCACGTGATCAAGGACGGCATCGCTGACGTGCGCGTGCTGCCGCTGGGCAGCGGATGCTTCGTCCCCCGCCGCCAGACCACCGAACTGCTCTTCCGCCGCGGCGAGCAGCGGCTGTTCGTCGAGGAAGCGGCCGGCGTCGCCTACAGCAGCGGGCCACAGCACGGCCAGGATGCCAGCACCCGCCTCGACACCGCCCAAGCTCTCGCCGTCGGCCCCGACGCGAGCTGGCAGATGCTCCAGAGCGCCCGCGGGCGCTTCCACGATCAGGGGGCACCGTGATGCTCGATCGCACCGTTGAAGTCACGCTCCCGTACATCGAGGCCAGGACCCTCACCTGGACGGGCAAGGACGGCAGAATCGTCCTGGGATTCGAGGACGCGCAGGTGATGCACCGGCGAGACGGTCGGCACACCGTGGTCACCGTCGAAGGCATCCTGGGCGTCTACGAAGCCCCGACCCTGCGGGAATACCTGACGACCCTGATCGACGAAGGCGACGGGGATCTGATCCTCGACCTGACCGGCGTCGAACTCCTCGACTCCACCAACCTGGGCATGCTGGTCGCCGCCTGCAAGCGCCTGCGCACCCAGCCCGACCCGCGAACCCTGTACCTGGTGGCCCACAAGGACCAGGGGCCCGTTCACCGGATCATGCTCATCACCGGTCTCACCAAGGTCCTCCACCTGTGCGACAGCGTCCCCAACGCCCTGCGCGCAGCGACCACCGAAGCACCCGAGGAGCAGGAGGCGCCCGCGGAGGTCGGGGAGCCCGTGGCCGGCGCCGCCGCGGGCGGGCAGGAGGGTCCGCGATGACCATCCCCCCGCCGGACATCGTTCCGTACATGGCCGCGTGGAGCGCGGAGCAGCGCATCGCCCGGACCCTGCTGTGCGGCAAGGGCGGCATCGTCTACGCCGACGAGCAACCCCACGACCGCGATAGCCGAGGGGCCCTGTGGATGGGCACCACGCTGGCCCAAGGCCGCGGTCGGCCCGAGTTCGCCCGCACCCACGCGCAGCGACAGCGCCGGTGCATGCGGGCCCTGCTGTGCCAAGTCTGCGCGGGACCAGCAGATCGCACTGAGCAGGGTGTGCTCTGGCTGGTGGAGAACGACGAAGGCCGGGCCGACGAGCTGAACTGGCCGGAGGATCTGGTCACCGTCCACCCCCCGATCTGCGCGCCTTGCGCCCGCCAGGCCCTCCGGCTCTGCCCCCACCTGGCCGGGCGGGGCTCCGTGGCCGTGCGCGTGAAGGACTCCGCCGTCGAGGGCGTGTACGGCCAGCTCTACCGCTCCAGCCCGCACTCGCCCGTGGAAGGGCGGAGAGATGCCGTTTTCTACGACTCTCCCGAGATCAGGTGGGTCCTGGCCGCCCAACTGACCAGGACGCTGCGCGGCTGCACGGTCGTGGGCTGGCCGCCGCAACCGGCGGCACCTGACCCAACCCACATACCCCTGTGAAGGAGACGCCATGACGCACACCGACGCCTTACCGACGCGGCGCCCGCTGCCGCTGCTGTCCGTCACGCAACGCACTGACCTCAAGCCGGATCTCGCCGATCCGGTCGAGTACCGCAAGAGCGGGCTGTCCCTGAACCACGTGGTGGGCTGCCCTCTGGAATGCGGGTACTGCGTGCGCCACCTGTACGACAACTTCGCCATGAAGGCGCCGCGCGCCCTGATGAGCGACGCTGACGCCGTCCAGGCCCTCGTCTCGCACCCGTACTTCCGCCCGCACATCACCCCCCTGCAGCTCTTCAACAAGGCGACGGACCCACTGCTGCCCGTCGTCAAGCAGCACACGTTCAACACCCTGCGCCTCCTGGACGAGCGCGGGCTGACCAATCACGTCCTGGTCATCACCCGCTGGCGCGTCGAGGAACCGGACTGCGCGATCCTCAACTCGTTCCGGAACATCAAGCTGACGGTCCTGGTGACCCACTCCAACATCGAGCACACGGGCATCGAACCGGTCGATTCCCGGATCGCCGCGCAGAGCCTCCACACCTTGTACGCCCACGCCGAGAACTACCGCACGATTCTGTACTGGCGGCCGATCGTGCCCGGACTCAACGACTCCGACGGCGATATCGCCTACGCCCGGGAGCTGGCCGCACATGCCCACGCCACCGTCTTCACCGGGCTGTTCTTCCGCGACGAGATGGCCGCCTACTACCGCGAGCAGGGCCTGCCCGAGCCCTACGAGGACACCGCCCGCCGCAAGATCATGCCCGAAGAGTCCGAAGCCCGGATCCTTGCCGCCTTCCACCAGCCCAACCACACGGCCGCGCCGTGGGGCCAGCTGTACCGCAAGACGTCCTGTGCGGTCGCGGCCGTCCACGGCCTGGCGGACTACAACGGGCACTACGGCATCCGGGAGCTGTGCGACATCTGCCCGCTGGCCCAGCTCCACCGGTGCGAGCACGCGTGGCAGGCCCCGGACCTCGAATCGGTGACCGCTCAGGCGCGTGCCCTGGGCGCGACCGGGCCCGTTGAGATCACCGACCGGGCGATCCTGGTCGAGGGCCTGGACGAGCACCCGCGCTACTTCCTCCAGCACGGTCACGGCTACCAGGTCCACGACCGGCGCCACCCCCACCACCCCCGACGGCACGGCCGAGCGGACTTCGGCTGGCCGCAGAAAGCAACCCCGTGAACACGAAGTTGTCCTGGCCGCCGCTCCTCGTCGTCGATGTCGAAGGCAACGGCGCCACCCCGCCGGAACTGGTGGAGGTCGCCATCCTCCCGATCACCGACGGTGTCCTGCACGCCGAGCGACGCCGCGAATGGCTCATCCGGCCAGCAGCCCCCATCCCGAATCACATCGTCCGTATCCACGGCATCACAAACGAGGCCCTGGCCGGCAAGCCCGCCTGGCCGGAGGTCGCTGAGGACATCCGGGGCGCGTTGGGCCAGGCGTGGATCGTCGCGCACAACGCCTCGGTCGAATACAAGGCGCTGACCGGGCACCTGCCTGGCTGGGAGCCGGCCGGCGTCATCGACACCCTGCGCCTGGCCCGCGCCACCTACCCCGAAGCCGCCAAACACGGCCTCGATCCCCTCATCCAGCACCTCGGCCTGCCGGTGGCCGACATTCCCGGGCAACGCCACCGCGCGGGGTTCGACGCCCACGCCACCGCACTACTGCTCCTCGACGCGGCAGCCCACTACGACTCCTGGGACGAACTGATCTCCGTTGCCGTCCCCGGCACCCTGCCCGGCCTTCGGCCCGCCCGTCCCGCCTTTCAGGAGGAACCCCTGTGGTAGCCACGCCCGCGCCCATACGCATCGCCGTGTCGGGAACCCACTCCACCGGCAAGAGCACCCTGCTCAAGCGGCTGGCCATGGAATTACGCGCCCACGGTCACAAGGTCGTCTGCACTCCCGGCAGCCTCGCCAACAGGGCCGCGGCGATGGGGTTCCCCAAGATGCGCGATCAGACTGCCGCCACCACCCAGTGGCTGATCGCGGCCGGGATCTGCGCGGAACTAGAAGCGGCCCTGAGCGCCGACGTGGTCCTCGTCGATCGCAGCGTGGTCGATCCCCTGGCGTACTTGCTGGCCGGTATGGATCAGCGCGGCCAGCAACCCGAGGACGCCGACCGAGACCTGCTGATGACCATGGTGACCGCCCATGCGGCCGGATACGACCTGCTCCTGGCCACCGCGCTTGATCCTGCCGTGCCGCTGGGCAATCACCGCGACCGCGACCTGGCCTTCCGCGCCAGCGTCGACCATTACGTCCACCGCCTTCTGGCGACCGTGAAGCCGAACCGTCTCCTCGTCGTCAACACCGACGACTCCCGTAACCGCGCCCGCACGGCAGTGCTGACCGCAGCCACGCAGATGGCCGCCGCCGGATGAACCGCCGCCAGCCGGCCGCCGGATGGATCCTGCTCGCAGGCAAACGTGTCTCCCGCCTCGGCCTGGGCACGATGCGCCTGACCGGGGCGGGAACGTGGGGCCCGCCCCGCGACCCGGACGCGGCGATCCGCATTCTGCGCGAAGCCGTCCACATCCACGGCATCACCCATATCGACACAGCGGACGCCTACGGCCCCCACACGGTGGAAGAACTCATCCGCCGCGCCCTGCGCCCCTATCCGGCCGATCTCCTGATCGCCACCAAAGTCGGTCTGGTGCGGCCCGGACCCGACCGTTGGGCGCCGCTGGGCCGGCCCACCTATCTACGCAGTGCCGTCGAGGCCAGCCTGCGCCGCCTGGCCATGGGCCGGCTGGAGCTGTGCTACCTCCACCGTGTCGACCCGGGCGTGCCCCTAGAAGAGCAGGTCGGCGAACTGCGCACGCTCCAGACGGAAGGAAAGATCGGCCACATTGGGCTGTCGAAGGTCACCGTCGACCAGATCCGAGCTGCATCCGCCGAAATCCAGGTCGCCGCCGTGCAGAACGTCCTCAACCAGACCGAGCCCGATGACCCCGCCGTCGACTACTGCCGCGTGCAGCAGATCCCCTACATCCCCTACCGGCCACTGAACGCCGGCACTCTCGCCACCTCGGAAGGCGGAGCAGGCGAAGCGTTGCGCTGGCTGCTGTCACTGGGCTCGCACATCGCCCCCATCCCCGGCACCAGCTCGCCCGATCACCTAAAAGGGCTCATCGGAACACTCCGCCCGGTGATGTCCGCAGAACAGCCCTGAACAGCAGGTATGACGCAGGAGACGCGGGCCGCGGTAGGACCGCGCGCCGTAGCCGTCCCCTTGGTGCCCAACCAACCCGAAGGACGAGGATGCACACCCACATACACGCAGGTCGACCGACCGTGACACGACGGATCGCCGCACTGGCCGCGATCCTGACGGCCGCCGCCCTTCTCAGCCCGCAGGCAGCCAGAGCCGACCAGGCCCCGGCGTCTCTCACAGCGGTCTTCGGCGGCGCCATCACCCCCACAACCCCGCTGCTGCCACTGGGCGCGCACCTGCCGACGATGCGGGCCCCGCAGCCCACCCACGACACACCGCCCACCCTCGCGGCCCTCACCCAGGCTGAGGAACAAGCAGCGAAGCAGGGTCACTACGGGACGGCGCCCGCACAGAACCCCGCAGGTGCACGTACCTCGCTCCAGTCGGACCCCTACATCACCGTCCAGGGATGCCGGGACCTCTACGGGGACCAGACAGGCGCCTCCCCCCTGGACCGGTTCAACTACTGCGCGATCCGGCCCTCGGTGATCTACACCCTCAACGCGGATGGTGCGATCGTCGGCACCACGACATTCCGCTTCGTCACCGCCGGCCGGGGCGACAAGGGATCGCGCAGCATGTATTTCACGACCGGCGCCGACCGCTTCGTTGACATCGGCACTGTCTCCAGCCCGGCCACCACCACCCTGGAACTCACCTACAGCACGTCCGGCTACAGCGACTGGGACGGAACCAACCCAGCCTGCACCGTCACCGGAAACAGCCCCCTGAAGGTCCTGAACTGGAAGCAGGGCTCCACGAGCGTCTTCAGCATTTCCTCGGCGAAGACCGACGGCTACTCGGGCGACAAGATCAGCCGGTGCGGTATCGCCCAATGGGGCCGCTCGGACCTGAACGTCGGCTGGCTGCAGCTCGAACGCACCAACGGACGCATGGACTCCTCCACGTACATCGGGTCGCTGGGCGGCAGCATCTTCCTCGATGTGTTCCCCGTCTTTTGGGACTACTCGAAGTCTTCGCCCACACACGGTGCGGTCGCCCAGCACATCTGGGACGCCCAGAACCAGCCCGCCACCACCTACCCGGTGAAGGCCGGCAAGTCGGTGCCCGGCTCCATCAGCTCCGGCAAGCCGCTGCACCGTGCTGCCGACGTCGTCTGGGACGTGGACTCTTCCACCCGCGTCAAGGCGAACCGCACCAACCGCGTCGCAGCCTGTACCTCCCTGTCCCCCTCCGGCACCCCTGCCGGCACCCAGTGCGACGAGTACCCGTTCGCGTCCACCTGGGAAGGCGCCGGCGTCGGCGACGGCAACTTCTCCGTCCGCTACCTGCCGTCCGCGCAGAACGGCGCTGCAGGAACACTGCTGGCCTCCTGGTACACCAACCAGCGGATCCTCGGCCGTGAGGAGTACTACATCGAGATCGGCGCCTGACCATGGGACGGCGTCTCCTCGGCCTGGCCGGGGAGACGCCACGCCTGGATGAGGTACCTCTCCAGGACATCACGCGTATCGCTGTTGGTGACGACACCCCGGTCCTCCACCGCGAACCCGAGACTCCGCCGGACCCGGAACCCGTAGCGGCCGGGCATCCCGCACGGGATCGGGGGTTCCTGTGTCCAGCCGCCCATCAGCTCTACCACCATCACGATGCCCGTCGTCAAGGTGATGGTCACCTCTTGCACGAGCGGCACCTGCGACGTCGGCGGCTCGTTGTCCCACACCTCGACGTCGAGCACCACGTCGTGGTCGTGGATCAGGCTCATCACGCGGAAGCTGCGCGCACCCACGCCGATCGATTCGTCCTCATTCAGGGGTGGCGCCTCCACGTCGTCCCATGTGAAGTCGGCCAGCACAAATTGGCTGTATTCGATGGTGACGTGCCGCTGGGCGGTCACAAGGAGTTCCGACATTCATCCAGCCTAGGCGGCCTTCGGGGACTCTTTCAGCCGCTTGTGCGCCCGGTACACGACCGTGCACCGATGGCGGCGTTCACCTGTTCGGCCTTCCCCTGGGGCTGACAGAGAAAGGGCCGATTCTTGCCCGAGCAAAATCGCACAGCCACCACGAAGGGCCAGCCCAGTTCCGTCAAGAAATCTCGCCAAATATCGAACATGCGATCTGGGCTCAATCCCCTAAGGGGCGTTACATACGGCCACAGCGCTCGTTTTTAGAGCACTCGTCCGAAACCAGGAGGCATCGTGCACCCCCTTGTCGAAGCCGTCGGTATCCACTTGCTGTTCGAGAGTGACGGCCACGTCCTGCTGGGCAGACGATTGAACACTTCCTACGAGCACGGTGCGTATCACGTCCCAGCGGGCCACCTGAAACCCGGCGAGTCGGTGGCAGCGGGGGCGGCGCGGGAGGCGTATGAGGAGACCGGGGTGATCATCGACGCCGAGTCCGGCCTCCAGTTGACGCACGTGGTCCACCAGCTCGACGCGGACGACGGCCGTGACCGACTGCAGCTGTTCTTCCGGGTCCTGGCCTATACCGGGGTGATCGCTACGAAGGAGCCGGACAAGTGCGCCGGCTGGGAGTGGCACCCGCTCGACGTATTGCCCGAGCCGCTGGTCGACTACACCCGCGCCGCCCCGGACGCGATCCGCGCTGGCCGAACCTTTACCGCGATCGGCTGGGACACCGCATCGGCGGCGACGCGACAGGCCGGGGGCCGGGTGTGAAGACCTTTCACCGCTCCAAGACCTCCTCTCACGTGCCGCACTCGGCCACCGAGCAGCTTCTGTTCGGCGGCCGGTTACGGGGCGACTGGGGGTGGACCACCCACGAGGGTGCCCGGTTGAACGTGACGTTCCTCTCGGTGCTCCGGCAACTGCCGCGCATGATCGGGCAGACCGCCGCGATGGCGTGGGCCGTCGACCGCGTCGCGCTGGTTGCCGTCGTCGTCGCGCAACTCGGCCAGGGTGCCGCAGGCGCCTTCGGGCTGCTGGCCGCCAACCGGGTCCTGCTGGGTCTGTTCGCCGGAGGCCCGACCGGGGACAAGGTGCGCGCCGCGTTCCCCTCGCTGCTGTGGATGGCGACGGCCAGCGCGCTGGCCGCGGTGCTGCAAGCCGTCGCCCAGGCGGCCGGTGGGCGCTTGGAGCCGAAGGTCGAGCGGCACGCCGCGGTCAGCATGCTCGCGCGGATCATCCGGGTGGAGATGGAGACCATCGAAGACCCGGAATTCCACGCGCTGGTCGACTCCGGGCAGCACGGCACGATGGCCGCGCGTCGTCTGATCACCCACAGCCTGGGCATCGGTGAGGGGGTGATGGCGTTGGCCGCCTCCGGTGGTGTCCTGGCAGTGCTGCATCCGATCTTGGTGCCCTTGCTGCTGGCCGTGGTGCTCCCCAAAGCGTGGGGGACCATTCGTGCGGCCCGCCGCGACTACGCCTCGGTGCAGGTCTGGATCGAGCACGTCCGCCAGCAGATGACGCTACGACGCCTGATGATCTCCCAGACCGCTTCGCCGGAAATGCGCGTGCACGCTGCCGGGCCTTCCTCCTGGACCAGTACAAGACGATGTCCATGGAGGGTGAGGAGGAACAGACACGCCTGGCCCGGGAAGCGGCTGGCACCGAGCTGCTGACCTCCGCGATCTCCGGGCTCACTTCCGCTGTGACGTACTTGGTCCTGGCCTGGCTGCTCACCAGCGGCCATATGCCGCTGGCCTCGGCAGCGACCGCTGTTCTGGCCATCCGCAACGGCACCATGGGACTGCGGCGCCTAGTCACCAACGTCCACCAGCTGTACGAGCAGGCCCTGTTCTTCAACGACCTGGTGAAGGCCCGGGACGAGGCAACCCGCCGTGCCATTCCCACCGGCGGTATCCCCCTGACCGCCAGTCCGGAACTCATTCAATTCGACCGCGTGACCTTCACCTATCCCGGCCGCGAGGCCCCCGCGCTGGAGGACGTGAGCCTGATGTAGGCGGCAAGCGCATCTGAGCAATCCAGCGCTCTTGGCCTCGAGCCTCCCGACCAGTGAACAACGTCCGCATCGGCGTGTTGAGAACAATTCCTTGATCATCACCAACAGCTGAAGTCCCCGCCTGGCCCGCAGGGTGAATGCGTTCTCGGGCTGTGAGATCGAGCAGGGTGGTGGCGTGATCAGCTAGTGATCGTGCCGCTTCCCGCGGCAGGCCACCATCGCCGACGCTGCCGCCGGCCGCACCAGCTCCCCGCCGCCGTGAGCGGCCGCCGGGAAGGCGTTCCGCATGAGCCGATGCCGGGTCAGCCGCGTGGTGCGGTGGGCTGGTGGGGGATCTGGTCGGTGTCGAATGTGCCGTCGGCGATCTGTCGGGCGAGGTTGGCGAGGTGGTGGTGGTTGGATCGGGCGTAGATGCGGAACGCGGAGAAGGCGTCGTCGACAGAGATGTGCCAGCGCTCGGCGAGGATGCCCTTGACCTGTTCCACGACGATGCGGCTGGTGAGGGCGTACTGGAGCTGGCCGCGTTCCAGTTCGCTGTGGGCCAGGGTGCGCTGCTGGAGGATGGCGATGGTCGCCACGTCCGCCAGGGCCTGGGCGAGGGTAACGTCGGCGGCGCTGAGGGGATCGGGGGCGGTCTGGAACAGGCCCAGGACCCCGATGACCCGGCCGCGCAGGCGCAGCGGGATGGCGTTGGCGGTGACGAAGCCGGTTTTGTGGGCTGCTGCGGCGAACTGGGGCCAGTGCTGGGTGGTCTGCGGGTCGTGGAGGTCGATGTCGGTGCGCGGGGTGCCGCTGCGGTAGCAGTCCACGCAGGGGCCCTGGTCGTGCTGCAGGACCAGGAGTTCCAGGAGTCTGGTGTGCTCGTCGGAGGCGGCCAGGACCTGGAGGTGGTCGTGCTGGTCGGCCAGCAGGATGCCGACGGCGGCCACGTCCAGGAGTTCCATGCAGCGCACGGAGAGCTGCTGGAGGAAGTCGATGAGGTCGAAGTCGTCGATCAGGGAGTCGGCGACTTCCACGAAGACCTCGGTGAGCTGCTGTTCGCGGGGCATGGCGATCAGTCCTTGTCTGCGACGGGCACCGCGGTGCCGTCGCCGTCGCCGTTGTGGTCCAGGCGAAGTCGCCGGTCCACGATGTCCTGGGAGGTGGCGTTGATGGTGCGTCCGCTGCTGTAAGCATGCGCGCGCAGCCGTAGCAGGGCTTGGGGCAGGGGCAGGGAGAGTTGGACGCTGAGCATGCCGGTGGCCTGGTGGACCACGGCGTGCGGCAGGGTGCGCAGGGGATCGGTGGGGTCCAGGGCGTTCTGCCCGGGTTCGCCCTGGCCCAGGCATCGGGCGGTCAGGGCCGCCGCCAGCACCAGGGCGTCGTCGGCCTGTTCGGGTGTCAGGGGACCGGGGGTGCGGCGTACGGCGGTCAGGACGCCGACGCGGATCGCGCCGATTCCCAGCGGGAAGCAGAACACCGCGCGGGCCGCCAGGTCGGGGGCTTCCATGGACAGCAGCGGCCAGCGGTCGGCGCGGACCGCAGCCAGGTCCGGTACCCACACCATGGCTCCGGTGCTGGCCGTATCGATGCCCGGTCCCTGGCCCAGGGTGAGCTGCAGGTCCTCGAAGTCGCAGGCCGGGCCCTGGGAGGACCACCACACCTCGCTGTGGTGGTCCTCGTCCGCTGTGGTCAGCGACAGGGCCAGGCCGTCGACGCCCAGGGCCCCGGCTGCCGCTGCGGCGATGTCCGCCACTTCGCCGGGCTCCTCCTGGTTCTGCAGGAGGAGCAGGACTTTGGCCATGCGGTCACTGATCATCGGGCGCCCCTGCGGCGCGGGCCTGGGGCAGGAACCGGCCGCGGACGGCCCGGTCGATCGGGGCCCCGTCCTGGAGCAGGTCGCGGATACCGTCGGTGCGGGTGGCGAGATAGAGGTGGGCTCCGGTGAGGGCGAGCAGGCGGGACAGCATCGGGCACGGGTTCTCCAGGCGCAGGCGCCCTCCGTCGGCGGTGGTGAGCCAGGTCGCGTCGAGGAGGGCGTTCAGGCCGCTGATGTCGCAGAAGGTGACATGGTTCAGGTCGAGGTCGATGGTGCGGATCCCCGCGTGCAGGCACCCCTGTACCGCCTGGTGCACGAAGGGGGCGGAGTCGAGGTCGATCTCGCCGGCCAGTGCGATCAGCGTTCCCCGTCTGCGGTCGTGCCGGTGGACGGTCAGCCGTTGGTGTTCCGGTCCCGGGGACGGCGGCGCCGTCAGGGTAGCTGCTGTGGTGCGCTGCCTGTGGAACACCCTGGACTCCCTGGCGTCTTGTGCGCGACGCGGCCGGGTTCAGGGGCAGCTGGAAAAGCACCGCTGAGGCGGTTTCACGGCGGTCTGCGGGCAATGCCGTCGTCGTTCTATGCCCCTGGCAGGTCCGGGGTGAGGCATGACGCGCCTCATCGCACCGGCATATTCAGCTCTTCCCTCCATACAGTAGCCCTGTCTGACACGCATGGTGACGACCGTCGGGCAGGAACGGCAACCTTTCGGCTGACGCCGGTCCCGCTGCCCGGCGGATCGGAGCGGTCACAGGTCCAGGACCTGCTGTCCACCGCCGCCAAGCATGCGGAGCCCGAGTGCCCCGGTGTTCGGGTGGAGAGCGAGGTCATCCCCGATGAGCCGGTGAGCGGATTGCTGGACCTGCAGCGCCTGGCGCCGCTGCTGGTGCTGGGCGCACGCGGGGCAGGCGGCTTCGCGGGCCTGCTGCTGGGGTCGGTGGGTCTGCGGGTGGCGGCCCGCGCGGCGTTCCCCGTCGTGGTGGTCCGCGGTCCCGGGCAGCGCCCGTCCCACCAGCGGCCCCGGGTCGTGCTGGGCCTTGGCCCGAACCCGTCCGCTGAGGCAACGCGGTTCGCGGTTCGGGAAGCGGTCCTGCGGCAGGCGGACCTGCACCTGGTCCATGCCTGGCCCTCGAACTCCGCCGACGCGTTCGCGCTCATGAACGCAGCAGCCAAGCACGTCGCCCAGCTGCTGGACACCCCGGTGCCCGGGGCCGCCGGCACGTTCCGCGTGCAGGTGGAGCACAAGTCCACGCACGGACCGGCCGCCAAGGTCTTGCTCCACCAGGCCGGCAGCGCAGACCTGGTCGTGGTCGGCGCCCACCGCCGCCAGGGCCATCTGGGACTGCAGTTGGGCCCGGTCAACCACGCCGTGCTGCACCACGCCCCCTGCCCCGTCGCCGTCGTGGCAGGTCAGGACCACCCCGACCCCGACTAGGTCCCGCACGTGCGGTGACCGCCCACCCCAGCGCGGTACCCGGGCCTCCCCGGGCCTGCCGGCGGCCCTGCGGCGCCATCGGCGGTGGTCCCTGCCCGGAGGGTGCTCATTGACAGAGACTGGTCGCGGGCGTTGACTGACAGTACGGCGTTGGACTATGCCGCCTGGAAGCTTCCGGGTGTCGGGCCCCACGTTCCGTTTCGCCTGGACCCCGCGGAACTCAGGGAATTCCCGTAGCCGCCCGGAGGACCGGCCGCCCATTCTGCGGACCTGACCGTAGCGACCCGCCGACATTCGCGCGCGTCATCCGATCCGAGGCACCCGATGCCCGTCCTGATCATCATTATCGTTGTGCTAGTTGTTCTGGCCGTGCTCGCGCTGGCGGTGAAGATCGTCAAGCAGTACGAGCAGGGCGTCCTGTTCCGCTTGGGCCGCGTCGTTGGCCCCCGGGAACCGGGACTGCACCTGATCATCCCGTTCATCGACGTCATGCACCGCGTCTCGCTGCGGATCGTGACCATGCCGATCCAGTCCCAGGGCATCATCACCCGCGACAACGTCAGCGTCGACGTCTCCGCCGTCGCCTACTTCCGGGTCGTGGACCCGGTCAAGTCGGTGGTCGCGATCGAGAACGTCTACGCCGCGATCGACCAGATCGCCCAGACCACGCTGCGCAAGGTCGTCGGCCAGCACACCCTGGACGAGACCCTGTCCGAGACCGACGCGATCAACCTGGACATCCGCGAGATCCTGGACGTGGCCACCGTCGAGTGGGGCGTCCAGGTGACGCTGGTGGAGCTGAAGGACATTCAGCTGCCGGACAGCATGAAGCGGGCAATGGCCCGCCAGGCCGAGGCCGAGCGGGAGAAGCGCGCCAAGATCATCAACGCCGAGGGCGAGTCCCTGGCCGCCGCCGCACTGGGCGAGGCGTCCGACATCATGATGGAGCACCCCCTTGCCCTCCAACTGCGCAACCTGCAGAGCCTGGTGGAGATCGGCGTCGACAAGAACACCACCGTCGTCTTCCCGGCCCCGCTGATGAGCACCATCGGGGAGCTGGGCTCCTTCCTGGCGCGCGAGACCGCCGCCGCCGTGCCCCTGACCGCCGCTGTCCCCAGGGCGCGGCCGGGGCTGACGGACACCTCGGACCCCGACGTGCCGGGTCCGGTCGTGGAGACCTCCAAGGGCGACATCCCGGTCAACGGCTCCCCGCTCCTCAACAGCCATTAGCCACCGCCCCACCGGACCGCGGGCCATGACCATGAAGGAGTCCTGAGCCATGGACGTCGAACCCCCCTCCCAGCCCGCCGTCACCGGCGAGCCGGTCCTGTCACCGGACCTGCTGCAGGCGATGGACGCGTACTGGCGGGCGGCGAACTATTTGTCGGTTGGCCAGCTCTACCTCTACGACAACCCGCTGCTGACCAAGCCGCTGGAGCTGGCCCACGTCAAGCCGCTGATCGTCGGCCACTGGGGCACCACCCCCGGGCAGAACTTCATCTACGTGCACCTGAATCGGGTGATCAAGAAGTACGACCTGGACATGTTCTACGTCGCCGGCCCCGGTCACGGCGGCCCCGCCCTGGTGGGCAACACCTACCTGGAGGGGTCCTACAGCGAGGTCTACCCCGACATCAGCCAGGACGAGGCGGGGATGAAGAAGCTGTTCACCCAGTTCTCCTTCCCCGGCGGGATCTCCAGCCACGTCGCACCCTCCACCCCGGGCTCCATCCACGAGGGCGGTGAGCTGGGCTACTCGCTCAGCCATGCCTTCGGGGCCGCGTTCGACAACCCCGCCCTGATCGTGGCCTGCGTGGTCGGCGACGGCGAGGCCGAGACCGGACCGCTGGCCACCTCCTGGCAGTCCACGAAGTTCCTCAGCCCCGTCGGCGACGGGGCGGTCCTGCCGATCCTGCACCTGAACGGCTACAAGATCAGCAACCCGGCAATCCTGGCCCGGATCGAGGAGGAGGAGTTGGAGCAGTTCCTCCGCGGCTGCGGCTGGGAGCCGGTATTCGTCTCCGGAGATGAGCCGCAGGCGATGCACCAGCTGATGGCCGCTGCCCTGGACCGTGCAATCCAGCGGATCCAGGCCCTCCAGGAGCACGCCCGCACCACCGGCGACACCACCCGGCCGCGCTGGCCGATGATCGTCCTGCGCTCCCCCAAGGGCTGGACCGGCCCCAAGGAGGTCGACGGTCTCCCGATCGAGGGCACCTTCCGCTCGCACCAGGTCCCGCTGCTGGTCGACGCCGACCACCCCGGGCACGTCGAGCAGTTGGAGGAGTGGATGCGCAGCTACCGCCCCGAGGAGCTGTTCGACACCGACGGCGCGCTGGTGCCGGAGTTGGCCGCGCTGGCACCCGAGGGCGATCGGCGGATGGGCGCGAACCCGCACACCAACGGCGGCATGCTGCTGCGGGACCTGCGGATGCCCGACTTCCGCACCCACGGCGTGGACGTGCCTGCCCCCGGCGCGGTCCAGGCTCAGGACACGCTGGTGCTTGGCAGCTTCCTGCGGGACGTCACCGCGCTGAACGAGCGCACGCGCAATTTCCGCCTCGTCGGCCCCGACGAGACCGTGTCCAACTTCCTGGGCTCGGTCTTCGAGGTCACCAGCCGCCAGTGGCAAGGCGCCACCGTGGAGGGAGATGAGTTCCTGGCACCCCAGGGGCGGGTGCTGGACTCGATGCTCAGCGAGCACCAGTGCCAGGGCTGGCTGGAGGGATACCTCCTGACCGGCCGCCACGGGCTGTTCAACTGCTACGAGGCGTTCATCCACATCGTCGACTCGATGTTCAACCAGCACGCCAAATGGCTCAAGATCACCAAGAAGCTGCCCTGGCGGCGTGACATCGCCTCCCTCAACTACCTGCTGACCTCGCACGTCTGGCAGCAGGACCACAACGGCTTCACCCACCAGGACCCCGGCTTCCTGGACCACGTGGTGAACAAGAAGGCCGACGTGGTACGCGTCTACCTGCCCCCGGACGCCAACACCCTGCTGTCCGTGATGGACCACTGCCTGCGCAGCCGCAACTACGTCAACGTCGTGGTCGCCGGCAAGCGCGCGATGCCGCAGTGGCTCTCCATGGAGGCCGCAGTCGTGCACTGCACCGAGGGAGCCGGCATCTGGCAGTGGGCCAGCAACGACCAGGGAGCGGAACCGGACGTGGTCCTGGCCTGCGCCGGGGACACCCCCACCCTGGAAGTTCTGGCAACTGTCTCGATCCTGCGCGAGCACCTTCCGCAGCTCAGGGTCCGGGTCGTCAACGTGGTGGACCTGATGAAGCTCCAGCCCGAGAGCGAGCACCCGCACGGCCTGAGCGACGCCGACTACGACTCGCTGTTCACCCGCGACAAGCACATCATCTTCGCCTTCCACGGCTACCCCCAGCTGATCCACCGCCTCACCTACCGCCGCACCAACCGCAACCTGCACGTACGCGGCTACAACGAGGAGGGCACCATCACTACCGCCTTCGACATGCGCGTGCAGAACCGCCTTGACCGCTTCCACCTGGTCATGGACGTCATCGACCGGCTCCCGCAGCTCGGCGCCGGCGGCGACTACCTCAAGCAGCAGATGCAGGACAAGCTGGTCGAGCACACCCGCTACATCAACATCCACGGTCAGGACCTGCCCGAGATCCGCGACTGGGTCTGGGGCACGGCACCGTGAGCGCGCAGGAGCTGGTGGCCGTGGCCCAGGCGCTGGTCGGCGGCGACAAGGGCCTGCTGGCGATGGACGAGAGCATCCCCACCTGCGAGGAACGCTTCGACCAGGCCGGGATCCCCCGGACACCGCAGATGCGGCACGCCTACCGGCAGTGGCTGGTCACCACGCCGGGTCTGGGCGAGTTCATCAGCGCGGCGATCCTCCACGACGAGACGATCCGCCAGCGCGCCCCGGACGGGACGCCCCTGGTGCAGCTCCTGAACGACGCCGGGATCCTCGCCGGGATCAAGGTCGACGCCGGAACCCATGCGCTGGCGCTGAGTGCGGGCGAGAGCGTCACCGAGGGCCTGGACGGGCTGCGGGAGCGCCTGGCCGAGTACCGGAGCCTGGGTGCCCGCTTCGCCAAGTGGCGCGCGGTGATCACGATCGGCGAAGACCGCCCAAGCGCCGGCTGCATCCAGGCCAACGCCCACCCCCTGGCCCGTTACGCCGCCCTGTGCCAGGAGGCCGGGCTGGTGCCGATGGTGGAGCCGGAGGTGCTCATGGACGGGCGGCACACCCTGAGGCGGTGCGGCGAGGTGACCGAGGATGTCCTGCGGGCGGTCTTCGGTCAGCTCCACGACCAGCGGGTCTCGTTGGAGGGTCTGATTCTCAAGCCGAACATGGTTCTCCCGGGATCGGACTGCCCCGACCAGGAGTCGGTGGACGCCGTGGCCGACGCCACCCTGGACGCCCTTCGGCGCACGGTGCCTGCCGCCGTCGCGGGGATCGCGTTCCTGTCGGGCGGGCAACCGGGTGAGCAGGCCACGGCCTATCTCAACGCCATGCACACGCGGGACCGGTCCCGCCTTCCCTGGCCCCTGACGTTCTCCTTCGCCCGCGCCATCCAGCAGCCGGCCCTGGAGATCTGGCACGGCAAGGACACCCAGGTCCCCGCCGCGCAGAAGGCCCTGCTGCACCGCGCCCGATGCGATGCGGCCGCCCGCCGCGGCGCCTACACCCCAGCCCTGGAGCGGGCCTCCTGACCTGCGGGTCACCCTTCCCCCTGTACGCGCACCCGACACCAGCTACCCGAAGATCGGCGGAACCCACTCATGACAGCGGATGCTAGCGCGGCACCGGCCACAGGGGCCGGCAGGGCCCCCGAGCCCTCCTCGGGCGAGGACCTCAAATCCCTCCCCCTGCCGGAGGTCGAGCAGAAGCTGAACAGCTCCCCCTCCGGGCTGGGCCAGGCCGAGGCCGCCGAGCGGCTGACCCGGTACGGGCCCAACGAGATAGCCGAGGTCAAGGCCAACCCGCTGCTGAAGTTCCTGGCCTATTTCTGGGGCCCGATCCCGTGGATGATCGAGGCCGCGGTGATCCTGTCGGCCGTGGTGGGCCACTGGCCGGACTTCTTCATCATCCTGGTCCTGCTGGTGGCCAACGCCGTGGTCGGCTTCTGGGAGGAGCACCAGGCAGGCAACGCGATCGACGCGTTGAAGGCCAGACTCGCGATCAAGGCCCGGGTCAGGCGCGAGGGAGCGTGGACCACCGTCGCCGCACGGGACCTGGTCCCGGGGGACGTCATCCGGGTGCGGCTGGGCGACATCGTGCCGGCCGACGCCCGGCTGCTGACCGGTGACGAGGTCGAGGTGGACCAGTCCGCGCTGACCGGGGAGTCGCTGCCGGCCACCCGGCAGCCCGGCGAGGCGGTGTTCTCCGGCTCCATCGTCCGCCGCGGCGAGAGCGACGCCCTGGTCTACGCGACCGGTGTGGACACCTACTTCGGCAAGACCGCGCAACTGGTCCAGGACGCCCACACGGTCAGCCACTTCCAGCGCGCCGTCCTGAGGATCGGGAACTACCTGATCGTCCTGGCCGCGGTCCTGGTCACGGTGATCATCGTGGTGGCGCTGGTTCGCGGCGACCCGCTGTTCACCACGGTGCAGTTCGCCCTGGTGCTGACGGTCGCCGCGATCCCGGTGGCGATGCCGACGGTGCTGTCGGTGACCATGGCCGTCGGCGCTCGGCTGCTGGCCCGCAAGCAGGCGATCGTCAGCCGGCTGGTGGCGATCGAGGAACTGGCCGGCGTGGACGTGCTGTGCGCGGACAAGACCGGCACCCTGACCCAGAACACCCTCACCCTGGGCGAGGTCTTCAGCGCCAGCGACACACCGGCCGACCAGGTCATCCTCGCGGCGGCCCTGGCCTCGCGCGCCGAGAACCAGGACCCCATCGACTTGGCCGTCCTGGGCGGCCTCGGTGACAAGGACGCCCTGGCCGGCTACCGGGTCACCCACTTCCAGCCCTTCGACCCGGTCCACAAGCGCACCGAAGCCACCGCCCAGCCCACGCAAGGCACCGTGTTCAGGACGACCAAGGGCGCACCCCAGGTCATCCTGGCGCTGTCGGCCAACGCCGCGGACGTCAAAACCGCCGTGGACGGTGCGGTCAACGCCTTCGCCGCCCGGGGCTTCCGCGCCCTGGGCGTGGCCCGCGCCGAAGGCCAGGACGGGCCCTGGCAGTTCCTCGGTGTGCTGCCCCTGTCCGACCCGCCGCGCCAGGACGCCGCCACCACCATCGCCACCGCCCGCGACATGGGCGTGAGCGTCAAGATGGTCACCGGCGACCAACTCGCCATCGCCCAGGAGACCGCCAAGAAACTCGGCATGGGCACCGGCATCCTGGACGCCGCCGGCCTGGGCGACGTCAAACAGGAGGAGAGCGCGGCGACCGCGAAGTCCATCGAGGAGGCCGACGGCTTCGCCCAGGTCTTCCCCGAGCACAAGTTCCACATCGTCGACGTCCTGCAGAAACGCGGCCACATCGTCGGCATGACCGGCGACGGCGTCAACGACGCCCCCGCGCTGAAGAAGGCCGACTGCGGCATCGCGGTGGACGGCGCCACCGACGCCGCCCGCGCGGCGGCCGACATCGTCCTGACCACCCCCGGCCTGTCCGTGATCATCGACGCGATCAAGGAAAGCCGCAAGATCTTCCAGCGGATGAACAGCTACGCGATCTACCGCATCGCCGAAACCCTGCGCGTGCTGCTGTTCGTCACCCTGGCCATCCTGGTCTTCAACTTCTACCCGCTGACCGCCGTCATGATCGTCATACTGGCGCTGCTCAACGACGGCGCCATCCTGTCCATCGCCTACGACAACGTCCGCTACCGCAACCGCCCCGAAGCCTGGAACATGCGCCTGGTACTGGGCATCGCCACAGTCCTGGGCGTGGTGGGCCCGATCGCCGCCTTCGGCCTGTTCTACCTCGGCAACAGCGTCTTCCACCTGGGCCACCCGCAACTGCAGACCCTGATGTACCTGATGCTGTCCGTCGCCGGACACCTGACGATCTTCCTCACCCGCACCCGCGGACCCTTCTGGTCCATCCGCCCCGCCCGCATCCTGTGGCTGGCCGTGCTCGGCACCCAGATCCTGGCCACCCTGATCGCCGTCTTCGGCGTCCTGATGACCCCGCTCGGCTGGACGTACGCCCTGCTGGTCTGGGGCTACGCCCTGGTCTGGTTCCTGGTCACCGACCGGATCAAACTCCTCGCCTACCGGATCCTGGACCGGACCACCACCGACAGTTCGACCACCGAGCCCACTGCTGCGCGTCCGCAAGCAGCCGAACCGGCGCCCAGCCAGGGACCGGGCACCTCACCACGGGCTGCCGGATAAGCGACGGGCACCGCGTTCCACACTGATGCCGATCCGGACGTCTACCACGACAACGACAACTGCCCCTACGGCATTGAGATCAAGGACCACGGCAACAACAGACCGGGCACGCAGGGCCGCCGCCGGTGCGCATGGTGCAGCCAGCATCCTGTGCCCGTCTAGGCGATCCCCGGTTCCCGGAGCCGCGACACCGGCGACGGGCTCCGGTCCCGGCAGAGGGAGGACGACATGAGACCGAGGCTGACGTACCGCGCGCTTCGCTCCATCGAACAGCGGCTGCGCGGCGACGACGCCCTGAACGCCTTCTTCGACCTGTTCGCACGTCTGAACCAGGAGGAGGAACTCCCCAACCACGAACGCCTCGGCGGCCTGTGGAACCTACGCCGTATCGGTGACGGCGCACGGCACAGAAGAGAAGCGAGCCCATGACCGGCCAGAGCACGTCCTTCACGATCGGCACCGAGGACCCCACCAGCGACGGTGCCTGCAGTGAGCTGACCCGCGTGGTCATCGACCCCCTCGCGCGCACGCTCATCCGCATGGTCGTCGCACCCGGGGAGCCGCCGGTTCCCGTCGGCCTTGTGGACCGGGTGGATGGCGGCAGGGCTGAGGTGGACACCCAGTGCAGCCCTGGCGACTCTGCTGCCTCCCGTAGCAGCAGGAACCCGGGGTGCGCTCGACCCATGGAGTCGATCTTCGTGTCAGCGTTGACGGTCGGGCAGTGGTTCCCAGGTAGTCCCAGATGATCGAAGAGGCAGCGGGCGAGCAGGACGCGCTTCAACGGGACAGGCTGTTTGGAGAACTCCAGGCGCGGCTGGACATGGCCCGGGACGCGAGAAATCGGGTGCACAGCCTGCTGGAAGCGGTCCTGGATGTCGGCAGGGAACTGGAACTCGACCAGGTGCTGCAGCACATCGTGGAGGCCGCGGTGGCGCTGGTGGATGCCCGGTACGGCGCGTTGGGAGTGATCGGTGAGGGCCAGCGGCTGTCCCAGTTCATCACCGTCGGCCTCGATGAAGCGCAGGAGGCGGCGATTGGAACGCCTCCGCAGGGGCACGGCCTGCTCGGGGAGCTGATCAGCAACCCGGTGCCACTGCGGCTGACCGAGCTGTCCACCCACCCGGCCTCGCTCGGCTTCCCGTCCAACCATCCGCCGATGGACACCTTCCTCGGTGTGCCGATCCGGGTGCGTGGTGAGGTGTTCGGCAACATCTACCTGACGGAGAAGAACGGTGGCGGCCAGTTCGACGCCGAGGACGAGGCTGTCCTGGCGACGCTGGCGGTGGCGGCCGGGGTGGCCATCGACAACGCCTGGCTGTTCAGCCAGGCCCGGCAACGCGAGCGCTGGCTGACCGCCAGCGCCGAGATCACCAGCAACCTGCTCACCGGAGCCGGGCGGGCCGAGGTGCTGCAGTTGCTGGCCGAACGGGCCAGGTCCATCGCCGAAGCTGACTTGGCAGTGATCGCGTTGCCCTTGGGCGCGGGCGAACTGATCGTGGAGGTGGCCGTCGGCGAGGGGGCCGAAGCCCACCAGGGACTGGTGCTGCCGGCGGAGGGTTCCTTGGTCGGGGCCGCTCTGCGCTCCGGGCGGCCGATCATCAGCGCCGCAGTCAACAAGGATGCGAGGATCACTGCCCCACGGGAACGCTGGCAGGGTCTCGGGCCTGCTGTCGCGGTGCGGATGGGGACGGTCGAGGGCGGGGTGCGCGGGGTTCTGGCGCTCGCTCGCACCGAGGGTGGCACCGAGTTCACCGCGGAGGACGGTTGCCCCTTGCTGGGGTTCGCCGGACAGGCCGCGCTGGCGCTGGAACTGGCCGAGCGCCGTCGCGACGCCGAGCAGATGACCCTGTTGCAGGACCGCGACCGAATTGCCCGCGACCTGCACGACCTGGCGATCCAGCGGCTCTTCGCGACCGGTATGACGTTGCAGAGCGCCGAGCGCTTCATCGACCACCCGCAGGCATTGGAGCGGGTCCACCGCGCGGTGGACGACCTGGACGCCACGGTGAAGATCATCCGTTCGACGATCTTCGGCCTGCGCGCCCGCGATGCCGGACCCGGCGGCCATGGCCTGCGTGCCCGCATCGTCGAAACGGTCGAGCGGGCGGTCGCAGCCCTGGGCTGCACACCTGGGCTGCGGATGGAGGGCCTGCTAGACACCGAGGTCCCCGGCGACTTCGTCGAAAGCCTGCTGGCGGTGCTGGGCGAGGCGCTGAGCAACGCGGCCCGCCACGCAAGGCCCGGGCGGTCGAGGTCACCGTCGCGGCGACGCGCACGGACCTCACCCTCACCGTGGTCGATGACGGGGTCGGCATCGCGGAGAGCGCGGCCCGAAGCGGGCTGGCCGATCTCGACGCGCGGGCCCGGCGGTGCGGGGGGACACTTGCCGTCGCCCCGGGGATCCCGCGCGGAACCCGGCTGGTGTGGCGGGTCCCGATCAAGCGGGACCAAGACTGAAGTGAGCCTAGGTCCCGGGCGGCCTGACTCCAGCGGCACTGCGGTCGTGCCGTGGCATCGAACCTATCGCCGCCTGCCCACCGCCCATGGACGGGCGGCACTGCCCCAGGATGATCACGAAGGATCCGGATGCGTGCCCGCTCGGACGCTCATCAAGGACCCGGTCCACGTGATGGAGGGGCGCACGCTCACGGGCGGTGTGATGTCTGTCGGGCCTCAATGCCCGGGTGCGGCGTCAGGGACAGCCTGGCTTCGGCCAAGGGCTACCGGGGCCCCGAGGAGGTCGGCGGAGGCGTTCCACAGTGCGATGCAGCGCTCGCCGTGGAAGTCCTTGACCACCGAGACCGAAGCGGTGCCGGCGGCCAGCAGGCGGCCGTGGTCTGCCGCGAGGCCCAGCGCCCGTGCTGCCAGGATTCGAGAGAAGTGCCCGTGGGAGACCACCACCACCGGACCTGGCGTGTGCTCGGCGTGCCCGATCAGGAACGCGTCGGCACGCGCGCCGACGCCCCCGGTGCTCTCACCAGCGGGGCATCCGTCGCGCCAGATGTTCCACCCCGGGCGCAGCGTGGAGATCTGCTCATGTGTCAGGCCCTCGTACGTTCCGTAGTCGTACTCGGCGACGAGCGGCTCCACGTTTCCCCGGACACCGGGCATCGCCAGTGCCAAGGTCTGGGCCGCGCGCTCCCGCGGGCTTGCGTAGACCACGGGCTCGCGGCCGGCAAGGACGTGGCCGAGCAGGGGCCGCAGCGCAGCCGCCTCAAGACGACCGTGTTCGGTGAGCGGAAGGTCGGTGGCACCGGTGTGCCGGCCCGACAGCGTCCATGCGGTCTCGCCGTGCCGAACGATGATCAGTTCCACGTCGATTCCCCACCCGTCCCCGCAGCACGCCCGCCCCGGGTCCCTTGCCGGGCAGCGGGCATGCCAATTCGATTGATGGCTCCGGGGATTGGGGGCTGCCATCGGTGACTGGATGCCATGGACGTCATCAGCTCCTCGGGATTCATCCAGCGGTCGGTACGTGGATGCCGCCGGGAGTCTGGGGCGACGCGAGCGCCTGCCCGCGGGGAACCCGGACAGGAAGATCAACTCTCTTGTCAGTCTACGCTCGTGGAGCGCAGACAGGGGTGAGGACCGGTGGTCCTCCTCTCAGTGGTGGCTTTCACCGCGGCCGGTGGCCGGTGAATCCCGGCCACCGGTGTCCATGTCCATGTCGGCATGCTCCTTCTGGGGGGCGCCGCCCATCATCGCGAGCATGGCCCGTCCGCCGGTACGGATGAAGCGGAGCACCAGGGCGGCGGCCAGGAGCAGGAAGACGATGTTGAGCCAGGTGGTGTAGTTCCAGCTCACGCCCTGGGTCGGGAGCGTTGCCCGGGCCTGGTCGGGGACCAGTCCCAGGCCGCCGAACGTGAACTCCACGATGTATCCGGCGATGACCATCGCGGTGTAGAAGGTCGTGGCGAGGAAGAAGGTCATCCGCCACCCGTAGTACTTCTTGTAGATGGCCAGGATCGGCAGGATCAGCAGGTCGGCGAAGATGAAGGCGACGACGCCGCCGAAGCTGATGCCGCCCTTCCACAGCACTACGGCCAGGGGCACGTTGCCGATCGAGCACACGAACGAGAGCATGGCGACCAGAGGTCCCACCAGCGGTCCCCAGATCTTGGACGCCAGGGGATGGCCGGTGAAGAAGAAGGTGTGCCAGAAGGAGTCGGGGACCCAGGCGGCGACGGCCCCGGCGATGAGCAGGCCGATGACCAGGTCGCGCAGGATCGCGGCCCACTCCATCACGAACACGTGCGCCACCGAGGTGTATCCCTGCGTTGAGAACAGGCGCCGGGTGAAGGTGCCCTCGCGCTGGACGGACATGTCCATCGCCGCATGGCCCTCCATCGAGCCCGCCGCTCCGCGTTCGGCCTGTTCACGTGCTTCGCGTAGGAGCTTGTCGCGCAGCAGTACCCGGAAGAGCACGGCCAGGACCACGATCATGATCGGGCCGCCGACGAACTCGGCGGCGGTGAACTGCCAGCCCATCAGCAGGGTCAGGATCACGCCGAGTTCGATGACCAGGTTGGTGGAGGCGATCTCGAAGGCCATCGCGGCGGTGAAGTTCGCGCCCTTGCGGAACAGTGAACGGGCCAGAGCGACGGCCGCGTAGGAGCACGAGGAGGACGCCGCGCCGAGCAGCGAGGCCAGGGCCAGCGTCCTTGGCCGGTCATCGCCCAGCAGCCGGATGATCGTGGACCTTCGCACCACCGCCTGTACCACCGCGGACAGGGCGAAGCCCAGGATCAGCGCCCAGGTGATCTCCCAGGCCATCGAGCCGGTGAGCGAGAGCGCGTGCAGGATCGCGTGCATGTTCTCCCCTGGTGGCGGATGGGTTGTGCGCGGATTCGGGAAGCGGCTCGGCCGCGCGCCTCAGTGTGCTCGCGAAGGGTCCTCGGCTTCGTGCTGCTGATCGGCTGCCCAGGTCCGCCGCGGTGGAACGCGACCGGCGGCCTGACGTGGTTCAGGCAGCTGTGGCGCGGCTGGTACGGCCGCGCGGCAGGGCGAGTGGCCGGTCACCGTCAGCGGTTCGCCGTGGTGGCTGATCTCCAGGTCGGAGCCTTCCAGGAGGGTGTAGGTGGCGTCCTGGTGGGTGATGTCCACCCGGATGCAGCGTTGCTGGAACTGCACGGCGAAGGCCAGGCGGGTCAACTGCTCGGGCAGGCGCGGGGCGAAGGCGAGTGCGTTGTTCTGGTGCCGCATCCCGCCGAAGCCGGTCACCAGGGCGATCCAGGTCCCGGCAAGTGAGGCGAGGTGGATGCCGTCGCGGGTGTTGTGCTCCAGGTCCGCCAGGTCCATCAGCGCCGCCTCGCCGAGGTAGTCGTAGGCCAGGCGCAGGTGGCCGACCTCGGCGGCCAGGACAGCCTGGCTGCTGGCGGACAGGGAGGAGTCCCGCACCGTGACCGCCTCGTAGTAGGCGAAGTTGGCGGCCTTCTGCTGCGCGGTGAACAGGTCGCCGCGCTGCTGCATGGCGAAGACGAGGTCGGCCTGCTTGCTGACCTGCTTGCGGTACAGGTCGAAGTAGGGGAAGTGCAGCATCAGCGGGTAGGACTGCGCTGCGGTCGCGGCGAAGTCCCACACCTGGTGGGTGGTGAAACCGACCGACTGCTCGTGCACGCCCAGCACCGCGTTGAAGGGCATCGCGATCCGGGCCGCGGCGTCGCGCCAGGCAGCAGTCTCCTCATCGTCCACCCCGAGCGAGAGTGCCGCCTGGCGGTGGCGCGAGACCGCGTCGGCGGCGGCCACCAGGTTCTGCTGGGCCATCACGTTGGTGTAGATGTTGTCGTCGGCGACCGCGCTGTACTCGTCCGGACCGGTCACCCCGTCCAGGTGGAACACCCCCGCATCGTCGTGGTAGCCCAGGGAGCGCCACAACCGGGCGGTGTGCACCAGCAGTTCCAGGCCGACCTCACGTTCGAAGGCCACGTCGCCGGTAGCCGAGGTGTAGCGCACCACCGCGTCGGCGATGTCGGCGTTGACATGGAAGGCCGCCGTCCCGGCCGGCCAGTACGCCGAGCACTCATCCCCGTTGATCGTCCGCCAGGGAAACGCGGCCCCCGCCAGCCCGAGCTTGGCCGCCCGGGCCAGCGCCGCCGGAAGGGTGGCGTGGCGCCAGCGCAGCGCCTGGCCCACCGCCGCCGGCGCCGTATGGACCAGCATGGGAACCACGTACGCCTCGGTGTCCCAGAAGCAGTGCCCGTCGTACCCGGACCCGGTCAGACCCTTGGCCGGTATCGCCCGCTCCTCGGCGCAGGCCGCCGCCTGCAGGACGTGGAACAGCGCGAACCGCACCGCCTGCTGAATCTCGGCATCGCCCTCCACCTCCACGTCCGCATGAGCCCAGAAATCGTCCAGGTACGCGCGCTGCCCCGCCAGCAACCCCGCCCACCCGATCTCCGCGGCGCCCGCCAGCGCCGCGTCGACCTGGTCCCGCACCGCGGGCAGCGACCGGGCACCGGACCACCCGTGCGCCACGGTCTTCACCACCCGCAGACACTCACCCGGCGCAAGCTGCGAGGTCACCGTCAGGCGGCTCACGTCCGGACCGCTCTCCGCCGCCGCCGATGTACCCGCCGGGCCGTCGATGAGGTGATCGGCTGCCACCGCGACCCGCGACCCGCTGCGCTCCGTGCGGTGCACCAGCCGCAGCCTGCTGCCGCGTGCGAAGTCGTCCTCCGCCACCAGCACCGAGTCAAGCACCGCCGCTACCCTGGGGTCGCCTCCCTGCGGCGGCAGTTGCTCGTTGGCGACCAGCTCGGACTGCAGCACGACCTGTACCTGCCGGTCGACCGCCTCGACCTCGTAGGCGATCGAGGCGATCGCGCGCTGGGTGAGCGAGACCAGCCGGGTCGAGTGGATCCGCACGGTGCAGCCCGAGGGCGTGGTCCACAGGACGCTCCGCTCCAGCACCCCGGCGCGGAAGTCCAGCACGCGCTCGTGGCTGTGCAGGGTTCCGTAGCGCAGGTCCAGCGGCTCGCCGTCGACCAGCAGCCGCATCACCTTGCCGTTGGTCACATTGATGATCGTCTGGCCGGACTCCGGGTAGCTGAACCCGGCCTCCGCGTACGGCAGCGGGCGGAACTCGAAGACGCCGTTGAGATAGGTCCCCGGCAGGCCGTGCGGCTCGCCCTCGTCCAGGTTGCCCCGCCAGCCCACATGGCCGTTGGACAACGCGAACAGCGACTCGCTCTGCGCGAGCACCTCCAGATCCAGATCACACTCGCGCAGACACCACGGATCGACAGCGAAAGCGGGATGGGCGATCACCTGCCCGGACCAAGCGCTCGGACCGCACAGGCCGGCGGCGTGGCTCGACAGAACACAACATGCCCCGCGGGGGGTCCCGCACCCGGAACCTCAGCTGCGTGCGACTGCCGCCCCTGCCCAGGTGCCCGATCACGGGCACTGCCCGCCAAGCGGGCCCACCGATACACCCTCGCTGCTGCTCGGACCGGCTTGCTCATCGGTGCGCCCCAGATACGCTCGCGCCCGACATTCTGCCGGACTGTGGCCGCGTCGGGGTCCAGGACGCTGATTGAGCCCACTCTAGGCCGAAGCCGCCCCCACAGCGAGAAGTAGCCGTACCCCTCCAGGCGCCCCCGGGGGACAGAGGAGCACGCGCCCGACGACCACGGGATCCAACCGTCCCGGCCGAACCCGCTCCGTGCTGGTTGGCGGCTCTGACGCACCCCGGAGCGGTTCAGTCCGCAACGGCCTGCGGACGCCGTCCACCTGCGGCGGGGTGCTGCCCGACTACCCCGGCCCGGCCTTGGGGACCATCGGAACAGCCATTAGCGCTAAGCCGGTGATCTTGGTCCCTGGGCCGTCGCCCGCGCGTCACCGCTCTCAGTCCTCATCCCCCGCTGTCGTCTCGCTGACGAGCCGGAGGGCGGGGCGCGGCGGGGCGAACTCGCCGAGTTCCAGTGCTGCCTCGCGCCAGTTCGCGGCGAGCTGGAGCAGCCGTTCGCTGTCGTGGCGGTAGCCGGGCGGCGGGGTGTTCGGGACGGCCGGCCAGAGGATGGTGGCGGCGAACCGGAGCCCGTGCATGGCGGCGGTCGCGTGAGCGTCGATGCTCCCGCCTTCCAGGCGCCGCAGCATGTCGAGCCGGGCGGCGGCGGCGAGGAGTTCGTCGTACACCTTCGCGTATTCCTGCGCGCGAACGGTGGCGAGGTCATCCACGTCGGGTGCCTGCGGCGTTCGGGTGGGGCTGGGCCTGGAGCCGTTCGCGCAGATCGATCTCTTCGGGGGTGAGCGGGTCCCCGGACCGGCGGATGCGGACGGGCTTGGGCCGCAGCGGCAGGCCATCGTCCGCGGCGAGCGCCCGGTACAGCGAGGCGACCGAGGGGGACTTGCCCGCGTTCTTCCCGACCTTGATGGTGAGCTTCTTCGCGATCTCCGGGACAGGGACGCCCTTGTCCTTCAGGGCGACGGCGAAGGTGAGCATGTCGTCGTCGATGACCTTCGGCCGCCCGCCGTGGTTGCCCTTGGACGCGGCGATGACCTGGCCCTCCAGGGTCTTCTCCCGGATGTAGTTGCGCTCGATCTGCCCGGCGACGGCGAGCACGGCGAAGAACATCGCGCCCATGCCGTTGGGGTCGTAGATCCCGGTGAGCGGCCCGGTGAGGAGTTCGAGCTGGATGCCGCCGGCCTGGAGCTCGGCGGACAGCGTCATCAGCTCGGCCGCGTTCCTGGCCAGACGCTTCAGCTCGTGCACCGTGAAGATGACCGGCGTCTCGGGTGCGGCTTCCTTGAACTGGTGGGCCAGCGCGAGCGCCTTCTCCAGCTCGGGCCGGACCTTGACCCTGGTGCTGATCTGCTCCTTGAAGACCTTGTGGCACTCGGCCCGGTGAAGGGCTTCGAGTTGACTCGCCAGCTCCTGCCGGGCGGTCGACGTCCTCGCGTACCCGATGCGGACCGGCCGCTCGGTGCGGGGCGCGGGCACGATCGCGAGCGCGGGGCCCTGCTTCCACGCGCGGCCGGGAGCGCGGTCGGCGGGGACGGGGATCTCCAGTTCCTCGCGGAGGGCGGGGACGAGGACGAAGCGCGGGGTGTGGTACTTCGCGGCGGTCTTCCCGCCCCGGGTGCGGCAGGCGCTGCCGGCGGGCGCGTCACAGTTCGGGCAGTCGTGACGTTCTACCGCAAGTGCGGCCTGATCGGGCGTCAAATCCATGGAGGGAGTCTCTCAGAAGTGCCTCGCACAACATGCCGGTTTCGAGAGGACTTTTGCCAACGGCGACCTGCGGAAATGTGATCACCCGGGAGGGGCTCGCAGAACTCTCACAGATGGTCATTTGTGAGAACCGATCCGGTTCTGCGTCACGATCATGGCCACGATGTCGGTGAGAGACCGACGAACTGCCCTTCGCGGACCTGGCCGACGACACGGAGCGCCTGGCCAACCGCCGCGCCGCCGACGAAGGGCACCCAGTTCCTCGTCCGGGAGGGGAAGCTCGCCAGGTGAGCCGGCCGCTGGGCCGCAGGCTTCGCGCCCGCCTCGCACCCCTCACGTCGCAAGTCGGGAGCACAGGCCCGAACGCCCGGATCAGACGTTGCGACGTCCACCCGGTGCCCACGGGTGGCCTCGGGTCGCGGCTTGTCGGGTGCCGACGTAGACAGGGTGCATGAGCAAGAAGAAGGAGACCTGGCATCCGGGCGAGTTCGTGCCCGCCAGCGGGATCTACGTATGCGACTGCGGCGGCGGGCACCACTGGAGTACGGACGTGAAGGGGCACCGTTTCCCGCCGCTGCCGAGCGACTGCACTGGTGAGTCCTGGGCACTGAAGACCCAGGCTCATCCGGAGTTCCTCCCCTGACACCGCTCAGCAGGCGGGCCGACTTGCCCGATGTGCCCGTCTCAGGGTTTGGCAGTCCATGATCGGCGAGAGCACGTCTTTCACGATCGGAACCAAGATCTCTCTCCCCCCCCGGGGCCGTGTCAGCGGTGAGCTGACCCAGGTGGTTATCGATCCTCTGGCGCGCCCGCTCGCTCACCCATCTGGTCGTCGAAGCCGCACGCCGGGGCGGCTGGTGTCCGTCGGCCTGTTGGATCCGGCCGTCGCATCGATCCGGCTGCGCTGCAGCACCGCGTGTGCACGGACTTCGTAGCGCTCCATGACGCCGAGCAGACGCAGTTCCTGCCCGGCTGTGAGAACAAGTGGGGTTTCCAGAGCGGCCAGGTACTCGCCTGGCTGTGTACAAGGAGGAGTTTCGATGAGCAGCGAGACATCGTCGGTTCCGCGGATCGTGGTGGGCGTCGACGGCTCCGAGTCGTCGAAGGCGGCGTTGTTGTGGGCGGTCCACCAGGCCGAGCTGACCGGTGGCGCGGTAGAGGCGGTCATCGCCTGGGAGCGTCCGCTCGCCTGGTACGCCTTGGCGGCTCCCGGAAGCGGGTCGTACGACTTCGGAGGACTCGCGGGCGGATACCTGGGCCGGGTGATCGACTCGGCCATCGGCCCGGACCGGCAGGTCGAGATTCGCCCCAGAACGCTGGAGGGACACCCAGCGGCCGTGCTGCTGGACGCCGCCCGTGGGGCCCGGCTGCTGGTGGTGGGCGGCCGCGGGCACGGCGGATTCGGCGAGGCCGTGCTGGGATCGGTCAGCCAGCACTGCGTTCAGCATGCCCCATGCCCCGTCGTGGTGGTTCGCGGACACGAGGGGTGACAGCGGAGTGACAAATGGTGGCGATCCCTACGCTAGCCAGCATGAACCAGGACGGACAGGAAGCCGGCGCCGCCGTACACCAAGGCGGCGGGCCGTATCACCCCAAGACCGAGCGCCATCAGCGTCGGGGCCGTGGCCGGCTGAGGCTGCGTGACGCCTCGGCCATGGCCATCGGGGGAATGATCGGCGGCGGGATCTTCTCGGTGCTGGGGGTGACCATCCAACTCGCGGGCCACCTCGCGTTCATGTGCTTCGTGCTCGCGGGTCTGCTGGCGCTTGTCACCGCGCACAGCTACGCGGGGCTCGCCCGGCGCTCGGGACGCTCAGGCGGCCCGTACGCCTACCTGTGCGAGGCCGGGCACCCCCGCTTCGCGGCGATCACGAGCTGGTACCTCATCTTCGGCTACGTCCTCGCCCTGGCCGTCTATGCCTTCACCTTCGGCCACTACATCGCCCAGGCCATCGGAACCGGCGACGTCGTCGCCCGGGCCGCGTCCGTCGTCGTCCTCGGGGCGTTCCTGGCGATCAATGTTCGGGGCATCGGCGCGTCGCGCCTCACCGAGGACTCCGTGGTGCTGGCCAAACTCGTCATCCTCGCGGTCATCGCCGGTATCGGGCTGTTCGCGTGGTCGCCGCACCGGCTCAGCCCACTCGCCGACACCGGCTACCTGGGCGTGTTCGTGGGGGCCGCCTCGATCTTCATCGCCTATGAGGGCTTCGAGCTGCTCTCCTACGACTACGACGCCATGGAACAGCCCGCCCGGACGCTGCCCAGGGCGCTCTATCTGTCGGTGCTTGTGGTCATCGCCGTCTACGTGGCCGTGACGCTGAGTTCGCAGATGCTGGTCTCGGACTCGCTGATCGTCTCCCAGCGCGAGGTGGCCTTCGCGGCCGTGGGCCAGGAGGCACTCGGCACGTTCGGACGTTGGCTGGCGACCGGGGCCGCTGTGCTGGCCACCTCGTCGGCCGTCAACGCCACCCTGTTCTCCACCGCCCGGCTCGTCCGCGACCTCAGCGACGCCCGTGAACTGCCGCCCTTCCTGGGCCGGACACCTGCCGGGGTGCCGGCCAACGCCATGTGGATGCTCACCCTGCTCGGCGCCGTTTTCGCCATGCTGCCCGGCATCAACGAACTCCTGACCTTCGCCTCGGCCACCTTCCTCGGCGTCTTCGGCCTCATCAACCACCTCCACGCCCGCACCACCGACCGCACTCGGGAGCGGGTGCTCGGACACCTAGGGGCAACCGCATGCGCCATCGCCATCATCGTGCTCCTCGCCAAGCTCGCCCTCCACGAACCCACCACCCTGGCGCTCATCGCCGGCTGCGTCCTCGGCGTGGGCGCACTGCGACTGCTCTTCGCACGAAACCGGTCCACCGCACCACACCAGCACTGACACCCGAACACAATGCCGCCGTGCGCCTGCAGCCGATGCGGTGAACGTACGGACCAATGCCCGCTGGAGAAGACATGCCGGAAAGCGGCCGGAACAGGCAGGACGCCACCTGCAGGCCATGGGTGCGCTCCCGGACAACCAAGCCCCTCCGTCATCGAACTGCACCTGCCCGCCGTCACCCGGGTTACCGCTTCCGGCGCCGTGGAGCCGCTGAGCCAGCGCCGACGAACTGGACGGGGCACTGACGGTGCGGTGATCAGCTCACCCACTCGTAGCCGTCTTCCTCGTCCCACGCGGGCCCCTGGTCATCGCCGCTGAGCAGGTCGTTGATCTCGTCCTCGGTGAGCTCGACGTCGTCCATGACCCTCATGAGGTGACCCCCGTGGTGACTCTGCTGGTCTATTCACGGTGCGGCCCGCGTGATCTTCCGATGGCTGGGAGAGTGGGGTGGACGCTGATTCGCGGGGAACCGATGGGGTGGTCCGTGATGTCGTTGTGGCCCAGGTCCGGTTAATGAGATTCCCGAGATGACGGCGCGGGTCGCCCGGGCCGCGTTCCCCCAGGGCTCGTTGGCCATCCGAATTCGTGATGCGCTGGGCGAGGTCTTCGCCGACGAGCAGTTCAGCGATCTGTTCGCGGC